>NZ_AZRM01000012.1 GCF_002895605.1 Petrotoga miotherma DSM 10691 | reverse complement strand
CCCATAAGGATAAAGAAACTTCCGCCCCTTTGCCCCGCGCCCACCCTATAATTAATATAATTATATCAAAAAATCATTAAATTATATTTTTCTGACTGAATCTCTAATTATTAAGTTAGTTGGTAAAATAACCCTTCTTTTCACCTTACTTTCATTTTTACCTTCTAATTTTTCTATCAAAAGTTTTGCTGCGTTTAATCCCATTTCATATACAGGTTGTCTAATGGTTGTTAAAGAAGGGTATAAATATTTAGACAAGGGAGAATCATCAAAGCCAACTATTGAAACATCTTCAGGGTAATTGAATCCAGCTTCTTTCAGTGCTTTTATCCCGCCAAGAGCCATCCAATCATTGGCAAAAAAACCCGCTGTAAAGTTTTTGCCATATTTGTCAAGATATTTTTTAATAGCAATATATCCATCTTTTACATCAAAACTTGCAGGAATAAAGGTAACTTCAAAATCTTCTTTCTTTTGTGCAAAATCCATAAAAGCTTGCTTTCTTTCCCTGGCAGAGTATACTTCCATTAGACCTTCAACATGTAAAACTTTTCTATGGCCCATATCGTATAAATATTTTGCAATTTTCAATGAAGAGTCATAATTATCTATAGTGACAATATCCATTTTCAGTTCTGAGTTTTCTCTATCAACAGCAACAACCGGTATACCTGCTTCAATGAATTTTTCTAAGCAATCTTCATCCTGGTAGGTTGTACAGACAATGACACCATCAACTTTTCTTGCGAAGAACTCTTCTAAGGCATCTCTCTCTTTTTCCAATGAATGTCTATATGTTGAAAGGAACATTTCGAAGTGATTTCGTAAAAGAACTTCTTCTATTCCTTCAGCTACCATTCCATAGTAATCTGCCTTTAGATCGGGGACCAAGACCCCAATCCCCCTGAACGAGCTCCCTTTTATGCTCTGGCTTCTTCTGTAATCTAATTCTTTTATAACCTTCAAAATCTTTTTTCTTGTTTCTTCAGTAACGTTCTCGCTTCCACTGAGAACTCTAGATACCGTTGCGATAGAGAAGCCTGAAGCTTTAGCGATTTCTCTTATCGTTGCCATTTTTCCTCACCTCAAGAGTTACCCTTAATATGTTTCTAAATTAAGTTCTCCCTCAATTATCTCTATAAGAATGTTATCAGGGTCTTTGAAAAAGGCGATTCTAACACCGCCCTCAGCATTGGTAGGTTCCATTGTGAATTCTACACCTTTTTCTCTTAGATATTTAAAGGATTGGTCGACACTTTTTACTTTAAAAGCAAAGTGTTTTATGCCCATGTCTTTATCGTTTTGAGTTGTTAGATATTTTCCTTTTTCTGTAAAATTGAATAATTCAAGTACTTTATCCCCCATATCAAGGTAAACAATTACGAAATTCCCATTGTCTTGAACCAGTTTTCCTAAAATTCTAAAACCAAGAATATCTCTGTAAAATCCAACAGATTTTTCCAAATCGGAAACTGTGATTGCTAAATGATCGAAATTAAAATCCATAATACTCATCTCCTCATAGATGAAAATTTTCTTGCTTTTTTATTCAATAAAATTGACATTATCTATATACATTCTTCCAGCGAAGTCGCTGTTTACATCAACAAAAATTAAAAGCATATTTCTTAAATCAGTGTTGTCCTCAATATTGGGAACTGAATTTAAATCAATTTTTACTTCATAATGGTACAGGCCATCATTTGTTACAGTTGCTGAATCAAGATCTGATAGATCAATTTGATAAGTATCAAATGCCTGTGCCCAATAACCTGCTGATGGTGGTTGAAATGCCAAGTTTATTTCAATAGTTCCTTCCGAAGCTCTATCGGGTGCTAAATAAAAATCAAAAAACAAGAAATTTTTATCCCCACGTTTTAGGACATCCATCCAGAAATCTAAACGTGGTGCGGATGCCCACGTATCACTTGGCTTTACTTCAGGATATGCTACTTCCCAAGATAAAGCTTTTGAACCGTTGGCTTCTTCTATGGTAAGAGCTGTTTGCACTGCTGAGTCACTACTCCATTTCCAACCCTGACGAGTGTCATCTTCAAAATCCGATGGTAATTTTGCTTCACCTAACGGATCATGGATAATGGGAATTTCAATTTTTTTGCCAGAAACCTTAAAATTATCCAAATAAATTACATCTGTCCCATCTGTACCTACGAAAAGGACGATATTTTGAATCGTATTGTTTGTCTCACTTGTGCCAATTATTTCCAAGCCCGGGCTATCTTCAGCTGTTATTGTTAGAACTGCTTTGTAAGTTCCATCAGCTTGTTTGACAAAATCGTTGGGGAAGAGTCTTACGGCACGAGCAGGATTAGTCCACCAACCGTTCCCGGGTCCTTGGGGAATCGCTGCTATAGAAACAGTTGCAGGAGATTTTAAAATAACATCTACCATTATTTTTTCTGCCCCGCTAATATCGACTGCGTTGCCCCAATTATCCGCTGAAATACGCAGATTGTTCCAAAATCCTTCTTCGCTAACGCCATTGCTTGCATCTAAACCAGAAATTTTTAATCTGTTATCTTCATTGATCAGCGATACATCAGTTACAGGACTATCGGAATTTACTACAAAGCCTTGCATGGTCCCATCATCAAAATCCCATAATGTTTTGTAGTAATTTGAACGGTCAATTGGTTCGTATTCTACACCTTTTATACGTGTACGAACATATTCTCCTGAAACACTTAGTTCCTCTGGTGACCATATTTGATCAGGCCCTGGATCAAGATCTGTTGCTTCAGATTCACCATATACGTATGGTGTAAATGCCGCAGATTTTTCATTTTTATTAGTAAGAGACCAATTAACCCAACTAACGTTATTGGCGTTCAAAAACTTAAGCCATTCATCTGATTCTTCTATATATGGTCCACCATCGCCAGTAGCTTCGCTTGTTCCCCATTCAGATACAAAAATAGGGGCACCGTGCGTCAATGCATAAATTGCATTTTTCATTACGTAACTATCTGGTGACGGTTTATGGGTACCTGCATAAAAATGAAGGGTGTAAACGGTATTTTGATCATCGATTGGATCATCAGCAGCTAAATCAGGTCTTTGGCTCCAATTGGGATTTCCAACAATAACGATGTTTTCATTGCCGTTTTCCCGAAGCATTTCAATAATAGGTTCAGCATAATCTTTTACAATTTGCCAACCGATTTCATCATTTGGGATACCATTTGGTTCATTACATAATTCATAGATGATATGAGGATCATTGGGATACAATTCTGAAATTTCTTTAAAGAATTCCTGTGCTCCCTCATATATTGGATCAGTTGGATCTCCTGGTGCATGTACGTGCCAATCTACGATCACGTACATATCATACTTCTTTGCAAGATTGATTCCTTGAATGACTCTTTTTTTGATGGTTTCAGGATCTGTTGCGTATCCGTCTTCTCCCACGTACATGGCAAGTCGAATTACATTCGCTTCCCAATCATTTGCAAGAGCGGCGAAAGCATTTTCATTTAGAATTTCGGGAAACCATTGAAGCCCGTGCGTGCTCATACCCCTTAATTGAATAGGATTACCTTCTTCATCTCCCAAGGTTTTTATCCCGTTATACTCAATAACTCGCAAAGCCCCAGCTTCTGAAGGTTTCTTCACAAGTTCGTTACCGTATAAGAAAGAATCGTCGATATTTGGCGGGATTAATACTGAATTTGCTAATAAAACCAAATTAATGGAAACTATTAAGGCCAATGCTAAAACACTCTTCATTTCTATTCACCTCCATGTTGAAGATATTTTTTGTTTTTAAAAATTAAAAAGAGTGTTGTAGAATTTAATTTATAAATTCAAATCTTTAAACTACAAATAATCAAAGGCGCTTTTTATGCTAATTTCCCCTTCGATATTATTTAGAACTTTTGGATAGGAGGGGAAAAGAGCAAAGAAATTATCTTGAGAATAATTTTCCCCCTTTACCTTAACGTTTACTCCCAACGCCGGTTTTTCACAACTCAATATCAAGTTGTTTCCTTCTTTTTCGTATGTAATCTTTGGATCGTTTAATTTATTTTTTCTTAAATCTGCAAATAATTCGTGGTTTTCTATTATGGTTTTTCCATTTTGTTTTAGAATTAAGTAAGCTATGGAGTTATCTAAGTCAATGTTGGAAATATTAAGTTGATCGATAGTAGTTACAGAATCTTCGGGCGTTTTTATGTTTGAATATTCTTTTTGCATAAGTTTTTTTCCATCTAGAGACCAAAGTTGAAATTCTAAATCAACTTGGGTTTTGATTCCATCGTTTATCAGTGATATTATGACCTTTTCATCTTTGTTTTTGGCAATCGCTAACAATTGATTATAAAATCTTTTAGTGTAAAAGTATAAAGCCTTTGGCCGTTTAAAATAATCTATTGAAGCCCAACTGAAAACAGGCCATGAATCATTTATTTGCCAATAAAGAGTTCCGGCTGTTTTGTATTTTCTGCTTCTCCAATGTTCTACTCCTGTCTTAATAGCTTCTGCTTGGTTGAGTTGAGTTAAATAAACAATTGAATCAAAATTACTAATCAATCCGTAATGTCCATTGATGAACCTTAAAAGTCTTTCTGGGCCTTCAACTTGTTTATTGTGATTCAACATCGTTGGAGAAAAGATTTCTTTTTCATTATCTTCGGCAAAGAAATCAATAGTTTTTGGATCTGGAGCTGCTTGAAATCCAAATTCACTTACAAACTTTGAATTGTCCCATGTATAGTATTTGTAATCTTGCCATCCTGACCAGATTTCCCAAACATGTCTATCTCCCGCTTCAGAAGAGTTAGCTCTACTGCCACCGTATGGGCTCGATGGCCAGTACAGTCTCGATGGATCTTCTTGGGCACATATTTTAGGAAAATCTTCCAAATAAAGTCTATTTCCAAGATTTTTTCCATCCACTTTCAATTTGTAGTCCCATTCTTCAAAGCCCCAATTATTCTCATTATTTCCGCACCAAAGGACTATACTTGGATGATGTCTTAATTTCAATACTTGATGTCTTATTTCTTCGTTTGCAAGCTTTCTAAACCAATCTATATGGTCAGGATATTCAGCACATGCAAACATGAAGTCTTGCCAAACTAATATTCCTAATTCATCACATGTGTTGTAAAATGTGGGATCTTCGTAAAGGCCCCCTCCCCATACTCTCAACATGTTCATATTGGATTCCTTCGCCATTTTGAGAAGTTTAACGTAATCACTCTCTTTTAACCAACTTAATATATTTTCAGCAGGGATCCAATTTGCGCCTTTGGCGAAGATTTTTCTGCCGTTTATCTCAAAGATAAAGCTTTCACCTTCTGAGTTATTTTCTCTCACTACCCTGACGATTCTAAAACCTATTTTCTTTTTCTCACTGTAGATTACTTCTTTATTTTTCTTAAGTCTAAACTCAACTTCGTATAAATAACTTTCACCCAAATCGTGTGGATACCAAAGCTTTAAATTCTCTATTCTTTTAGAACCTTCAAATTTGTAATTTTCAACACTAGCGGTTACTGGTAATGTAATTACTGGATTTCCATTGAAAAGAATTTCTACTTCGTAGTTTTTAGTATCTTTAATATGGGAATCAACGTAACCGGAAAAGTTAACTTTTCCATCTAAATTTTCCAAAAAAGCAGTGGAACCGAAAAGTCTAGCATCTTTATAACTTTCTATGTAAATATCTCTGTATATTCCACTAGTGGCTATTCTTGCTCCCCAGTCCCAGCCATAGGAATACTGAGCTTTTCTTATGTAAACTCTTGCGGTTTCTTCGCCGGCGTGTAATTTTCCGTAATTTTTTTCAAATCTTTTAGGGAGGTCTATTGGAGATTTAATCTCTACTCTTAAAGAATTTTCCCCAATTTTGAGATACTTTTTAACGTCAAACCGGTATTCTATGAACATATCCTCGGTTTCTCCAACGAAATTATCGTTAAGATAGATATTTGAAAGGGTATCCACACCCTCTAATACAAGATCGTAACGTAGCTCATTGTTTATCTCTTCTATGTGAAATTTTTTCTCGTATATCCAATTTTTCCATTCTAACCTTTTGAAAAGTTTTTCATTTTCTCCTACATAAGGGTGAGGCATAAGATTCAAATCCACAAGGTCTCCTTGTACTGTTCCAGGGACGTTTCCATCAAACTCAAACTCTTTCTCATTGTCGTAAACCTTCCATTTTCCATTTAAAGATATTTTCAATTGAAATTTCTCCTCCTATTAATATTTTTTGGTACTGTCTTTAAAACTTTAAAAACTCTAAAACCTTATATATAGCGTCTCTTTGATGATTTTATATTTTAAAACTTCCAACCAATCCTTTCAACTCTGTGGCTAACTCACTCAACTCTTTCGCTTCTTCGTTTATCCCTACCGCTTGTTTTACTTGTTCGTCTATTACACTTCTTGATCTTTCTAGTTGTTCACTTATCTCTGTTACCGCTTTCGCTACCCTATCCATAGCTGTGCTCATCTCTTGCGCACTTGCACTTTGTTCTTGCGCACTTGCTGTCATGTTTTCTATCCCTTGGTCCATCCTTTCTATCCTTTCTTTTATCCGGTTGAAACTTTTCTGTACATTCTCCATCTTTTCGTTTATTTCTCCTATCGTTCCTACTACCTTGTTCGTAGATTCGTTCACTTTGTTCGTACCTTGCGTTATGTTGGTTAGTATTTCTGATATTTCATCCGTTGCATTCCTTGATTCTTCTGCTAACTTCCTTATCTCATCCGCTACAACTGCAAATCCTCTTCCCGCTTCTCCTGCCCTTGCAGCTTCTATCGCTGCGTTTAGTGCCAACAGGTTCGTTTGTTCCGTTATCGAGTTTATCGTTTCTACTATACTTTGTACGTTCTTGGCGTTGTTTGCGAGTGTTTCTACTTCTTTTTGACTTTCTTTGGTCCTTTCTACTGCTTCTTTCACCGCTTGACTTATACTTTCTATCGTTTTGCTTCCTTCTTCTGCCGCTTTACTTGTTTCATCTGCTTCTTCACTTAATCTTTGTGCGTCTTGGGATACACCTTGTGCTGCCCTTGCTACTTCGTCTACCCCTGAGGTTACTTCTTCTACGTTCCCTGCCGTTTCTTCCGTACTTGTTTGTATCTTGTCCATCTGGTTTTTGAGTTCTTCTGAGTTCTTTCTGCTTTCTTGTGATGATCGTGTTAGACTTTCTGATGCGTTTTCTACTTTGTCTGATGCCTGCCTTATTGACCCCATGGATCTTCTCAATTCTTTACTCATTTCTGATAGAGCATTGGCCATCTGCCCTATCTCGTCTTTGCTTTTACTTTCAAAGTTTACCGTTAAATCTCCTTCTTTGAATTGGTTTATCTTGTTTTTGAAGTCTAATAGTGGTTTCGTTATGCTTCTTATTAGATAGATGACCATGATTATCGATACTACAAAAGCTACTGCTGTTAAGATGATTGTCAAGGTTATTGCTTGGTTGTTTTCTTCTATGAGTGTTGGACCTAACGTGTCTTGCTGGACCTTTAATTTATTTCTTTGTTCTTCTAATAGATTCAGTATCTCTACCCTTGCTTGTTCCATCTGCTCGATTATAGGCTCTTGGGATTCTATCGCTGTGACTATTTGGTTGAATGTGTTTTCTAAATTGTTGAGGCTTTCCATTAGCTCAGAAAAAGCATTTTTAAGTTCATCGTTGGTTAATCCAAATTCTACAAACGCTAAATTGTCTTTAAAGGTTGAGAACATATTTAATACATTGTTTTTATCGCTTGAAGATTTAGAAGAGAAATATTTTTTAACTTCTTCGTTGATATTTTGCACTGTTACAACAGGATCTTCTGATAATAGTGAAAAAGCCAAAACACTATATTGTTTAGTTAAAGTATTGAAATCATTGAGTTGTTGAATAAATGATTCGCTTAGCTTATTGTATTCCGAAAGAAAAGTATTAGCCTGAGAATTTAATTGTACAATTTGATTGAAATTAAATTCATATGTATTTAAAGATTCATTAATATAAACTAAAGAGGTAGATTCTTCCGTGGTGTCAAGCAAATTGTTCATATATGATTCTATTTTAGATAAATTATCTCTAAAGGCGTTCTCGAAATTCTTTTCGTAATTATCTAAATAATCTTTAAAATTCAAAGAAGCTTCAAAAAATGCTGTTTCTACTTCTGTTATATTATTAACTTGATCTGACAAATTTTTATAAGATTCCAAACCAGCATTTGATTTGGTAAGAGAAGTGGTATTGAAAATTATAGAAAGGCCGAACAATATGAATATGATTATTACTATACTTATTATTCTTTTGCCAATGGATCTTGATTTCATAAGAGATCACCTTCCGCTTTTTTATTTAAATAAGTGATCAAAGCAAAGAGACGATCTTAGAGATCGTCTCGACAGTTCTTTATCTCTGTTGATTCAGTTTTTTAAGAAGCTCTTCCAGCATTTCTTCAGTGAATTTTCCTCTTCCAAAGTTTATTAGTCCTCTCAGAGGCAGATACTTCATCATTGATAAAACTAACTCTTCATTTCTGTGTTCATCGACTGGAAAAATTTCTGAAATCTGATCTTGCATTAGTTCTTTTAAGATCCGTGAGCCAACAGGGTCTTCCATTAGGTCACCAATCGTGGAATTTCTATGGAACTTGTTTCTTACTGTTTTTGTGGAGTTGACTTTTACTTTTTCTTTTAATATTATATCTTTCGATGATTTTCCAACCAATAGTTCAAACTCTCCACTTTCTACGTACCAATCCTTTATCTCTGTGTTGTAATAAGCAAACGCCCTTTTATCCAAGGTAAAAATTACAGTTTTTTCTTCGCCGGGTTCAAGTTGTATTTTTTCAAATCCCTTTAGTTCTTTTTCTGGCCTATTTACTTTGCTTTCTATGTCTTTTACATACAATTGAATTATTTCTTTGCCTCTGATATTTCCTGTATTTTTAACTTTCACTTTAACGTTCAACGTTTCGTTATCGTTTATTTCCCTTTTATCTATTGTTAGGTCGGTATATTCAAAATTGGTGTAACTTAACCCATATCCAAATGGAAATAACGGATCTATTTGTTTTTTATCATAATATCTGTACCCTACAAATACGCCTTCTCGGTATTCAACCCTATCATCTTCCCCTGGGAAGTTTAGATAAGAAGGATTGTGACTGAGTTTTTTTGGAAATGTTTCTGCCAATTTCCCAGAAGGATTAACTTCACCAAAGAGGATATCTGCAACAGCTCCTCCCCATGCTTGGCCTCCTAGGTAACTTTCTAGTAGCCCTTTGACTTTATCAACCCAAGGCATTTCAACTGGGGCACCATTACTTAATACCACCACCGTATTTGGTTGAACCTTGGTGATTTCTTCAATCAACTTGTTATGGCTTTGGGGCATCTGCATATGTTCTCTATCGTACCCTTCTGATTCGTATCTTTCAGGTAGTCCTGCGATGATTACAGCGACGTCAGATTCTTTTGCAGATCTTTTAGCCTTTTCTATAAGTTCCTCATCGATTTCATCTGAGTTAAGATGGTATCCTTTTTCGTAAAGAATTTTAGATTTTCCTTGAGTTATTTTTTCTATCTCTTCTAGTAGATTATCTATTTTTATAGGGTTTACATGCGAACTTCCACCACCTTGATATCTCGGTGATGTGGCAAATTCTCCAATTATGGCTATCGTTTCTTCTTTTTTAAATGGAAGTATATCGTCTTCATTCTTCAAAAGTACCATGCTTTCTCTTGCGATCTTTCTTGCTAATTGATGGTGAGCTTCTTTGTCATATGTTGCGTTTTGTTTCCTGTGATCTATTGCTTTAAAAATGATTTTTAGTAGTCTTTCTACAGTTTCATTCAATACCTTCTCTTCTAATTGACCGTTTTTTACGGCTTGTATGATTTTATTGTCTCCTATTCCAAAACTTGAAGGCATTTCTAAGTCTAATCCTGCTTTTAATCCGTCTACCCTTTCGTTTACTGCCCCCCAATCGGATACAACGAATCCTTCGAAGTTCCATTCTTTTTTCAGTATATCTGTCAATAAGTATTTGTTTTCAGAAGCATGCGTACCGTTCACTTTGTTGTAAGAACACATTACCGTCCAAGGCTTGCCGTTTTTTACTGCCCCTTCGAAATTTGCTAAGTAAATCTCTCTTAGGGTTCTTTCATCTATTACTTCATCTACACTCATTCTTCTGTGTTCTTGATTGTTTGCGACGTAATGTTTCAAAGAAGTTCCTACTCCATAACTTTGTACAGCGTTTATATATGCTGTAGCCAGCTCTGTTGATAAGAATGGGTCTTCAGAGAAGTATTCAAAATTTCTTCCACACAATGGAGACCTTTTAATGTTAATAGCGGGGCCTAGTATAATATCAACTTCTTCGGCTTGACATTCTTCAGCTAAGGCTTTTCCTTCTTCTTCTATTAATTTTCTATCCCATGAACAAGCTGCTGTAGCGGCTGTTGGGAAACATGTGGCGGGTACGCTGCTTTTCAACATACCTTCGTCATTGGTGTTAGCTTCTTTTCTTAAACCATGAGGTCCATCACTCATCGTAATTGAAGGTATCCCTAACCTTTCAATAGGTTTGGTGTGCCAATTATCTAAGCCTGAACATAAACTTGCCTTTTCTTCAAGCGTCATCTGAGAAATCAACTTCTTTATGTCTCTCTCCATATTTTTTCACATCCTTTGGTTTACTATTAAAAAAGCCTATTCTTTTAAAAACAAGATTAGAATTCAAAAGAATTATTCTTAATAACCTGTGAATACCATTTGCCGCTATCTTTTATAATCCTTTTTTGAGTTTTGTAATCAACGTACACTATTCCAAACCTCTTTGAATAGCCCCATGCCCATTCAAAATTGTCTAATAAGGACCAGGCGAAGTATCCTTTTAGCGTAACTCCATTTTGAATCGCTCTTAATGCTTGTTCAAGATGCTGCTTTAAATACTCTATTCTTTTTTCATCGTGTACCTCTTGGTTGACTACTTTATCATCAAAAGCAGCACCGTTTTCAGTTACATACACTTCTTTTGGATTGTACTCTTCTTGAACTCCCTTTAGTATTTTATAGAAACCTTCAGGGTAAATCTCCCATCCCATTTCTGTTTTTGGAAGGCCTCTTTCAACGGTTTTCCCACCTAGAAATGATTTTGTATCGGTCTTGACAAGATCTCCAGAGTAATAATTGATGCCTACAAAATCGATTTTTTCTTTTATTTCTTCCAAATCATTTTCGTAATTATGAGGTAAAAACTCAGAGACATGTTCTTTTATCCCCTTTGGATAGTCACCCTTGTATATTGGATTCAAAAACAATGGATAATTTGACCATTCATGTGCCAACCGTGCGGCATCTATATCTTCTTGTGAATCCGCAGCGGGATCATGGGAAGTATTTGATAAAGTAATTCCAATTTTTCCTTCTTTGATATTTTCTTCTCTGAACGTTTTAACTGTTTTTGAATGAGCACGCAACTGGTTGTGGACAGCTGAGAAAGAGGCGTAAAGGTCTTTCATTCCAGGCGCATGTTCACCCATAAAATGTCCAACAAATGCCATTACCCAGGGTTCGTTTAAAGTAATCCAATTTTTTACTCTGTCACCAAATCTTTGAAACATGTAATCTGCGTAATCGGTGTACCAATAGGCGATGTCTCTGTTTGTCCAACCCCCCAGATCTTGTAAAGCTGCAGGTAGATCCCAATGATACAATGTAACAAAAGGGGTTATATTTGCTTTGAGTAATTCATCAACCAATCTATTGTAAAAATCAACACCTTTTTCGTTGATTTTACCTTTACCGTATGGGAAAATTCTTGGCCAAGATATAGAAAACCTGTACGCTTTTAATCCTAACTCTTTCATTAAAGCAATATCTTCTTTGTACTTGTTATAATGATCGTCTGCAACATCTCCAGTGTCTCCATTATATGTATTTCCTGGTGTATGAGAAAACCTATGCCAAATCGAAGAACCAGCTCCATCTACTAAAGGAGAACCTTCTATTTGGTAAGATGCAGTAGCTGCTCCCCACATGAAATCCTTTGGAAAAACTTTTTCAGACATATTTTTATTCCTCCTATGTTGTTGTTTTTATTGTTTTCACAATCTCAAAAACTTACCTTAGCTCCCCTTCGCCCCGCAGTCCACCCACATTTCATTCTATGTTATTTTAAGATCCATTCTTCCGATAGTTTTGGTACATCCATCATTAATTGTTTTGTATATGGGTGTTCGGGTTGCGTTATTACTTTATCAGCATCTCCCCTTTCTACTATTTTCCCTTCATGCATGATGAAAAGTCTATCACTGACATAGTAAGCCAAACCAAGGTCGTGGGTTACGAACATGATAGTTGTACCTTCCGTATCCCTTAAACCTAACAGTAACTCCAAAATCCCCGATCTTAAATTTGCATCGATCATAGAAGTTGGTTCGTCAGCTAAAAGTAATTTTGGTTTTATCAAATGAGCCCTTGCTATCATTATCCTTTGCCTTTGACCACCGCTTAATTCAAAAGGATATTTATCTGCTACTTCTTCAGGTCTTAGATTAACTGATTCCAAAGCTTCGTAAACCTTTGCCATTTTTTCTTGTTTCGTGAAGCTGTTGTCAAATAACTTGAAAGCATCTATTAAAACTTTTTTTACCGGGGAAAATATATTGAACGAGGCGTAGGGATCTTGAAATATTGCTTGCACTTTTTTCCAGTAAAGCTTTTTTTCTTTCCCTGTTAAACCTGTTATATCCTGACCTTCAAAAATAATTTTTCCCTTTGTTTCTTTTAACAACCTGAGTATTAGTCTAGTTACCGTTGTTTTACCGCTTCCACTTTGTCCAACAAGAGAGACGATTTCCCCTTTTTTTATAGAAAAAGTGACGTTATCTACCGCTTTTACAGCTTTTTTTCCACTTCCAAATATTTTGGTCAAATTCTCAACTTTTACTATATCTTCACTTGAGTGATTAGACATACGGTGTCACCTTCTTTCCTTGTGTTAAAATATGGTTTATTCTAATGCATCTTACAGATCTTTCTCCTACTTTAGTTAAAGTGACATCTTCTTTTTTACAATCTTCAATTGCCAAAGGACATCTATCTGCGAACCTACATCCTTTTGGAATTTTCCTTAAATCAGGTGGTGACCCAGGAAGACTTGGTAGTTTTTTACCTTTTATACCTTTTTCAGGAACTAAAATAGACTGCATTAATGCTTGTGAGTAAGGATGAATAGGATCGAAGATTACATCTTTCATATTTCCTATCTCTACAAATTCTCCGGCGTACATTACAGCGATACGGTCACATATATGTCTTAATATGGGTAATTCGTGAGTTATAAAAATTATACTTTTTACTATTTTTTTATCAAAAAGATCTTTAATTAATTTAATTACTATTTTTTGCGAAGTAACGTCCAATGCAGAAGTTGGTTCATCTGCTACTACAACTTCTGGGTTCATTATTGTGGAGATTGCGACAACTACCCTTTGTTTCATACCACCGCTAAGTTCTAAAGGGTAGAGGTTTAAAACTCTTGGGGGCAAAGAAAGAGATTCAAAACGTTCTTTTGCCAAATTTAAAATCTCTTTTTCTGTCATATTAGGATCGTGTTCTTTCAGTAGATCTATAACAAAATTTTTGATTTTTATTGTTGGATTCAAGGCATTCATGGCACTTTGAGGGATATACGAATATTTTTTCCCTAGTATATTACTTCTCAACTCATTTTCTTTTTTTTGCATGATATTTTCATTGTCTAAAAATACTGATCCACTTTCATACTTCAAAGGGGATAAAAATAAGCCTGATAAACTCATTGCTAAAGTAGATTTACCACAACCTGATTCACCGGCTATTCCCAAGATTTCTCCTTCATATAGGTTAAAAGAAACGCTGTTAACCGCTTTTATTTTTTCTCCTAACCTTGTTTGATAATAGGTTTTAAGATTGTTAACTTCTAAAATAACCTTTTTTGATTCCAACCTCATCAACTCCTAAGTTTGGGATTGAATAATTCATCCATCCCCGAATTCATAAAATATAGAGAAAATGTTATTAAAGCTATGACTATAGCTGGAGGTATAAAAGCCCACCAAGCACCTGATCTAACAGACTCAAATAATAATGCCCATGAAAGCATTGTACCGAGTGAAACTATATTACTTGGACCCAGTCCTAACATACTTATTCCTGCTTCGTTTAAAATACCCGTGGCTACTTGGAGGATAAATGCCATGAATATATAAGATAAGATATAAGGCATTATTTCGCGTATTATAATTTCTACGGTACTGGCACCATTTAACCTGGCTATATCAACATGTTCCCTGTTTCTTAAACTAAGTGATTGCGCCCTTACGGCACGAGCGGTCCATGGCCAAGAGGTTATTCCTAATACTAATCCCATAACAAACAGGGACCTGCTTCTTAAACTAACCGTTATCAATATCAGTATTATGAATGGAGGTATAACTAAAAATATATTAGTTATTGAATTTAATATGTTATCAGTGGTTCCTCCTTTGTACCCGGCAAAAAGGCCTATAGTTATACCTATTGTTGTCGCAATGACACCTGAAATTAATCCTATAATCAACGAGGATTTCATCCCGTGAATAAGCTCTACAAATACATCTCTTCCAAAGTTGTCTGTTCCCAACAAGTAAGTTGAGGAAGGGGATTCGTACATAAATCCAACCATCTCCAATGGATCTTTTGGTGAAACAGCAGGGTATATGAAGGCAGTTAGGAATAAAAACATAAAAAGTCCAAAGCCTATTAAAAATTTTGGAGATTTCAAAAGTAATTTTATTGTATTCATATTAACCCTCCTCCGTTTGCACAGCTTTAATTCTAGGATCTATTAGTCCGTAGACCATATCCAAAATAAAATTAGCAACTAAAACCATCAACGCTATTATAAGTGTTGAACCTTGGATCATTGGATAATCTAGTTGTCTTATTCCATTGAA
This sequence comes from Petrotoga miotherma DSM 10691, assembly GCF_002895605.1. Classification (GTDB taxonomy): domain Bacteria; phylum Thermotogota; class Thermotogae; order Petrotogales; family Petrotogaceae; genus Petrotoga; species Petrotoga miotherma. The sequence goes on along the minus strand of NZ_AZRM01000012.1, from coordinate 36,933 downwards.
TAGCCATGTTCCCACTCCAGGGTATCCAAAGACTATCTCTGTGATCAAAGCTCCTCCTACCATGGTACCTAAACTTATTGCAAGCCCTGTTATTTGAGGAAGAACTGCATTTTTGAAGACATAGCTTTGAATCTTCTTATCTTTAATACCTAACATCTTACTGTAGGTAACGTAATCTGTATTTAATTCATATATTGACATCTCTCTCATACCTATGGCTTGTCCTCCTATTGTTACTAAAACGATGGAAATAAAGGGTAAAAAGTAATGATGTAAAACATCAATTGCAAAAGTCCAACTCCAAGAAGGGAGCAATGTTCTGCTGTAACCACCGCCAATTGGGAACCATCCCAAGTAAACTCCAAAAAAATATAGTAATATGATTGCCAAAGCATAATAAGGGATAGAATTAACGAATAATGCTACTGGAAAAATAGTTTTGTCGAAAACCCCTTTTCTGTAAGCAGCAGCGGCCCCCAGTAAGTTCCCTAATATCCAACCTACAATTATCGCCGGAAATTGTAAAAAAATAGTCCATACAATAGCGTTTCCCAAAACTTCGTTAACAGAAAGAGGGTATAAACTGAATGACGTTCCTAAATCACCTCTAAAAACATTCCCTATGTAGTTGAAAAACTGAATAGGTAAAGGTTTATCCAATCCAAACTCTTCCATGAAAGATTGATAGACTCTTTCTTGTGTCTCACTTGCTACGGTTCCAGACATCATTTTACTTACTATAACTGAAATAGGATCTCCGGGGATGAGTCTTGGTAAGAAAAAATTCAAAAATAAAGCCAAGAAAAAAGCTAGTAGATACCAAAAAAGTTTTTGAAAAAAATACTTCGTAAATCCTTTCACATATTTCACCTCTCGAAAGTATATTTAAAAGAGTTCATGGGGGCTATAGCTTCCCCCCACGAACTCTCGGCTAAATCGATTGACAGTAAATTACTTTATTTAACAGGTTCTAAATGCCACAACATTTCCATCCCTGCACCTACCAAAGGCATCGGTGGAGCATAAGGATTTTCTGCGTTTGCCCAACCTGTCCAGTAAGTTTCATTGTATTGGTAAAATGTCTGAGGTCTATACATTAATGGGAACATCGGGATATCTTCCCTGTATAGTTGATCTAACTCTGTATAGAGGTTTTTTAATTCTTTTTCGTCGGTTACTTTTGGAATCATATCGATGAGTTGATCAGCCCACTCGTTTTTATATCTTCCAAAGTTACTGTAAGCAATTTGTCCAACTTCGGGAACACCTTTTGAATAAAGAGCTATTTGGAATCTCAACCAGGGTTGAGCTGGTCCAGGCTGTGAAGGTGACCACATAGTCATATCGAAGTTACCTGTTTGTCTGTTGTCATAGGCTATAGGTGCATCAGGGAAAGATGTTTGAATGTCTATACCTACTGCTCTTGCAGACTGTGCCACGATTTGTAAAGAAGCATTCCAGTCTGTCCAACCATATGGGCATTCTACTGTAAATGGGCCTAACCTTGTCCCATCAGGCAGAACGTATATTCCATCTTTACCTTTTGTTGCTCCTAGATCTTCTTCTAATATCCTAATAGCTTCTTTTGGATTGTATTCCCAACCGTATTGTTTTACCAAGTTTTCATTAAAGTATTTTGCTTCTCCACCATATGGCATTATAAGACTAGCTTGAACCTTAGGAGAATAATTGGACATAGCAAGTTCGGAAATTCTTGCGTAATTTACCGAATATGCAATAGCTTTTCTAACTTCAGGCAAACTAAGAGGATATTTGTTTACGTTAAACCACAACGAAGGCATTTGTCCAGGCATATAATAAGGGATTTCGTCATACCATGTACCAACAGGAAGACCTTTCTCTTCCCACATTTCCCATATTCTTGGCGTGAATTGTTGAGAAACGTCTACTTCGCCGTTTTCAAAAGCCAAACTACCTTCGTCGTTACTTTTGAAAATAGGATGCACTATATATTTGGCTGCGGGTTTTTTCCCACCGTGTAAAGCTTCGTTTCCCCAATAGTTATCTACTCTTTCTAAAATTATAGTTTCTGGACTTTCATAAAATACTTTGTATGGACCAGAGCCTACAGGATTTTCATTTCTAAACTGTCTGATTTTGGTCAAATCATAATTATTTTCTGCTTCAACCTTAGACCAAATATGTTCTGGAAGAATGAAGGTAGCTCCAATTGCGTCTTCTACCATCAATCTGTTTGGATTGTCTGGTTTCATCTCGAAAATAACTGTATGGTCATCTACCTTGTAAACATCTTCCAACCATTCCCAAATCTGTAGACCTAAGGGATATTTTTGCCCTAATTTGTAGGAATATACAACATCGTCTGCAGTAACAGGTTCTCCATCGTGGAAATACGCTTTTGGATTCACTTTTACCTCTAATCTTAGTTCATCAAGCCACTTATAGGATTCTCCCAAAATAGGAACATACTTTCCATTGAGAGCATCCCATGTGAATAGTGTTTCATATATCCAAATATGTTGTCTAGGATCAGAAACAAACGTCATTGGCGAACCTGCAAGCGGATTATCCGTTGTTGGTGGTCCCCACTGAAAACCTGCGACATACACTGCTTCTTCTCTGGGGATTTGGGTTACTTGAGCGAATAATACGCTTCCCATAACCAAACTTGCCAATAAAAGAAACACAACAAACACTTTTTTCATACTCTTTTCACCTCCAATATTTTTGTTACACACTATCAAGGAAAGGCCTTTCCAAGAAAAAATAATACTAAGTTCCCCTATCTCCCTTTAACATCCCAGCTTAATTTCAAAAAGGTGGAAGGTGCTCGTAGTATTCAAAATACATGCTTTACCAGATCCCAATATAATACTACTCTGAAACATGTTACATCGCAAATCTGATTATGAGTAATGAGAAGCGATTAGGAGTAATTATTTTAATTTATTTAATAAAAGCTCTGATTTTTGTAGTTTTTCTTAACTTTTTAACATGCCCTTATAGATTCCCGGATCAGAGTTTTCTATCAATGTAGCGTTTGCTACTTTTTCATAAAATTTAGCAGGACCAACTCCTCCGATTATGGCATATGCATAACCACTTTCTTCCATACTCTTTAGAGCGATTAAAAGCAATGCTTTCCCAATATCTTTTCCTCGGTAGTTTTTGTCTACACCCATTGGACCAAAAAAATTTTTGCATGTAGCATCAAAACAAGAAAAACCAATAATTTTGTTCTTATCTTCGTCTACAGCTATGAAACAACTGATAGGTTTGTTAGAAAAAGTTACATCACATTCACTTGCCCAGTGATCACCGAATTCTTTTTTGATCCAATCCAAAACGATAAATTTTTCGGGTGCTTTCGCTCTCCGTACTGTTAGTTTTGAATCTTTTAATTCAGAAAATACCTTCTCATCATAATTCAAATCGTAAAGTTTTACAAGCATATCTGCCATTTTTTCACCCCCCTTAATTTATTTGAGTTACTAAAGTTTAAACGATTATATCATCAGAATAATCGTTTTAAAACGGACGTTAAGAATGATATAATATTTATAAGTACAGCTACTTTCTCAGTCCTACCTAATCCTATCTGGGTGGGCTGCTGGGTGAAGGGGAGCTAAAGTAAATTGGATAAAAAAACTGTTATCAATATTCTCAATGAAATAGGTCTTTTATTAGAATTACAAGGAGAAAACCCTTTTAAAATCAGGGCATATTATAATGCTGCACGTGCTTTAGAAACTCTTGATGAAGATATAGAAATATTAGTCAAGAATAACAAACTAAAAGAGGTTAAAGGGATAGGCGAAGCCATCAATAAAAAGATTACCGAACTTATCACTACAGGAAGACTTGAATACTACGAAAACTTAAAGGCATCGATTCCCGAAGGACTAGTTGAGATGTTAAAAATACCAGGCCTTGGGCCTAAAAAAATAAAAACTTTGTACGATAAATTGGATATAAAAACCGTTGGAGAACTGGAGTATGCTTGCCTTGAAAATAGGTTGGTTGAGCTCCCGGGATTTGGAGAAAAGACTCAAAAGAAAATATTAGAGGGTATTAAATTTGTGAAGAGGTTTAGCAACCAGCATCTATTTTCAGAGGCATATTCGGAAGCTAATTTACTTAAACAATATTTACTTAAAACAGGACTCGTTATAAGGTGTGAGATAGCTGGAAGTATCAGAAGAAAAAAGGAAATAGTAAAAGATATAGATATATTGGCAACTACTGATAACCCACAAAAATTAATGGAAAGCTTTGTAGAATACGAGAAAACAAAAGATGTGATTGTTAGAGGAGATACGAAGACAAGTATAACTTTAGGATCTGGCATTAACGCCGATTTAAGGGTAGTAAAGGATGAAGAGTACCCTTACGCTTTGCATCATTTCACCGGTAGTAAAGAACATAACACCACCATGAGGCATAGGGCAAAACGAATGGGTATCAAGATGAACGAATATGGGTTGTTTAAAGGTGATACTCTCATCAAATGTCAAGATGAAGAAGAGATATTCAGAAAATTAAATTTATCTTATATCCCACCTGAAATTAGAGAAAATATGGGTGAAATTGAAGCTGCTGAGAAAGGTGAAATACCAGTATTGGTAGAACAAAAAGATATCAAAGGTGTTTTTTATGTGCATACTAATTACAGCGATGGAGCGAATACTCTTACCGAGATGGTAAATGGAGCAAGAGAATTAGGTTACAAGTATATAGGTATTACAGATCATAGTAAATCTGCCCGATATGCACATGGTTTAAAAGAGGAAGATATATTGAGACAGTTCGATGAAATTGATAGATTGAACGAAAAATATTCGGATATAAAGATACTGAAAGGCATAGAATCAGATATCTTGAAAGATGGTTCGCTGGACTATGAAGAAGATTTATTAAAAAAATTTGATTTTGTAATTGCTTCGGTACATTCTAATTTTAAGATGAGCAAAGAAGAGATGACTGAAAGGATTATAAAAGCTGTAAAGAGCAAATACACAAAGATTTTAGGACATGTAACTGGTAGATTATTACTTTCAAGGGATGGATATGATCTTGACGTTTATAGGGTTATAGATGCTTGTGTTGAATACGATAAAATAATTGAAATGAACTCAAATCCTCATAGGTTAGATATAGATTGGCGATACAGTCAACTACCCCGGTCTAAAGACGATGGCTTGTAAAAGCCAAGGTTGACTAGCATGAGTCTGAAAACAGCCTTACGGCAAAGTTGAAAGACTACGTTATTTTAGTTATCACACCCTCGGATGATGCCCTAGTCCGTTGCTCTGTGTAGGCTCCGTAAACAGTCCTGTGAGGTAGGGACAGTCGACCTAAGGAAGTCCTGGCATTCCAGGCAAGCTAAAATAACATTTGCGAAGGGCAACTACTCCGATAAGGAGGAATACTTTGTGTTAGTATTCGTTTTTAATAAACACGGTGAACCTTTGATGCCTTGTAAACCTTCAAAGGCAAGAAAGTTACTAAAAGGGAAGAAAGCTAAGATTATTAGTTATGAACCATTCACTATTCAGTTGTTATATGGCAGTAGTGGTTACAAACAAGGAGTTTCAATTGGTATTGATATAGGTTCCAAACATATTGGTGTAGCAATCACATCAGAAAATAAAGTTTTAGTTAAAGGCGAAATAGAACTAAGGCAAGATGTTAGTTCTTTATTGACTACTAGAAAAACTTATAGAAGATCTAGACGTTTCAGAAAAACAAGATATAGGAAATCTAAGTTTCTTAACAGAAAAAGAAAAGAAGGTTGGTTACCACCTTCTATTGAAAGTAGAATTAGTAACACGTTCAAATGGATTGATAAATTTGCTTCATTAGTTCCTAATCCAAAACTAAATATAGAGGTAGGAAAATTCGATTCACATAAATTTGTTAATCCTGAAGTTTCTGGTAAAGATTATCAAAAAGGACAGATGCATGGGTATGACGATATTAGATATTTTGTGTTTGAACGTGATAATTATACATGCGAAGTCTGCAAGAAGAAAGGTGTTATTCTCCAAACTCATCATATAAAGTATAAGTCTAAAGGCGGTACAGATAATCCTAATAATTTGATAACAGTTTGTGCCGATTGTCATACACCAGAAAATCATAAACCTGGAGGTATCTTTTGGGAATGGATGACTAAATCTAAAAAACCGAAAGCATACAAAGAACATCCATTTATGAATATCATTAGAAAAAGAATATATCAAAGATATCCAAGTGCAAATATTGTATATGGTTTTTGGACAACTCCCAGAAGAAAAGAGTTAGGATTATCGAAAACACATTATAACGATGCTATTGCTATTTCTGGCATAGACTTCATTAAAAAGAATGTAGACTCTGTTTTCGAAATAAGACAGGTTAGGAAGAAAAAAAGGTCTCTACACGAAGCTACTGCTAGAAAAGGACGAAAAGAGCCTAATAGAGATCAGATTAGAAACTCGAAAAATACCAAATTCTACAAAAGCTTTTATTTGAACGATTTAGTAAAAGTTTTTAGTAGAAAAGGGTGGATTACTGGTTTTACGAATGGTGGAGCTTATATAAAAGATATTTTTGATAATTATATAACTATGCCAAATAAAAGTTACAAACAAGTTTCTTTGAAAAACATACAGTTTATTAGTCACAATAATAACTGGCAATTTGTTCCTCATATGAAAGAAGGAGATTTGTTGCTTAATGGAAAAGAAAACCAGCTTTCATCTCTGATAAAACAGCCTCATGGCAGATAAGGAAATTGGAAAGAATTCCCGCTGGGTTTCTTAAATACGCAAAAGAAAAAGGAGTTAAACTTGCTATCTGTCCAGACGCTCATAGAGTGGAAGGACTACAAGACGTGAAATATGGAGTGGGTATTGCACGTAAAGGTTGGCTTGAAGCGACAGATGTGATAAATACCTTTGATGTCGATCAAGTGTATGAAATTTTCAAACAAAAATGAAATATAATTTGATAAAAAATCCCCAAATATGGGGATTTTTGTATGAGTTTAATTTTTTAGTGTTTTCAATGCTTCATTTAATACTCCGTTTTTCTTTAGAGCTTCAGTACAAAATTCTTTGTCTTTTCCAGATAAAATCATCAATATTGCCAATTTGGGTTTCCTATCAGCCTTGACTAAATACTCTTTACAGGTTTTTTATTATTGTTTTTTCACTTTCAAATCTACGGAAATTTTCATTAACGATTGAATTCTTTCTAGTGATGAATTTATCTTTTTTTAAAATTTTCGTCGTTTCTATACTCATTCAATACAGCATTTTTGGCTTTTGACTGTTTCTCAAAAGAGTGACAGATACTAACTATGTTCATTCCAGCATTCAGTGATTTTATTACCGCCTCTTGGGCTGAATAAAAGTTTGCTACTCCCCCCATCTCAAAATCATCTGCCGTTAAGAAACTTTTATCTTTTCCTCTAATTTTTGGTTATAAATATCTATTGTGCTTTAAGTAATAACAATATGTCAATTCGATTTTTTTGATTAAGGGTGATTATTCAGAATTATAGGAAATTATTTCCAGTTAGAAGACTATAGCTCATTATTTCTAATTTGCAAAAGAAAAAAATAATAGTATAATTAAAAAGTGAAAATGAATCAAACTAAAGTTATTACTTTAATACAAAATAAATCATTTTTACATTACAGCATTTATTATACCCTCAAATCATTAGATACTTTAGATATAAAATGATTTTCAAAGATAAGATTTAAATTTTAAAAGTGTTAGAGGGTGAAACCATTCCTTACAGGTGGAGTGTCAAGCCAATGGATATTAAAACAAGTTTTAAACTTTCTAAAGGTAGCATTCTAAAAAAATTTTGGGAGGCTACAAAGATGAAAAAGGTACTTTTGTTTCTTCATGAATGATCATTTTCTATACAAACGATCTCAAAAGCTTCACAAAGAAACTGAAGTAGCATAATTACAAAGAGCAGCGAAACGGTTGAACAGGAATTTAACAATCTACAGATATAAGAAAAATTTTTATCGAATTAATACCTTTGTTCTCTTAGGCATAAGAAGAACCTATTTATAAGTAAACGAACTTTGAATTTATTAGTTTCTTTTCCCAAAGGCATATATATATCAAACTCACTCTAAATAAAGAAGGTGAAATAAGTGGAGACTATGAATAAATATCTTGAATCAATAAAAAAAGTGTTGGATGAAGTTGAACAAAATGAAAAAGAAAATATTGAAAAGGCTGCCCACTTAATCTATGAAACAGCCAAAAACAATAAACATGTTTATATTTTTGGTTGCACACACTCATCTATTCTCGCAGAAGAGGTTTATTATAGGGCTGGCACCCTTGCATTATTTGAACCCATATTTGTTCCAGGTCTGAGTGTAACCACTACTAAGCCCCGCTTGACTTCTTATATTGAGAGAAATGAACAATATGGGAAGGATATTGTTGAATCCTCACGAATAAACAATGGTGATTGTATAATAGTTGTTTCAACCTCTGGAAGGAATGCTGCCCCAGTAACGGTGGCTTTAGAGAGTAAAAGACGTGGAGCAAAAGTCATTACTTTAATTTCCAAGAACTACGAAAAATTTGATAGCAATCACAGCACAGGAAAAAAACTTAGTGATGAAACCTTTGATGTAGTAATAGATAACCATGTACCTGTAGGAGATAGTGTTATTCCAATAAATGGAGTTACTATGGGTCCTGTATCAACCTATGCTGGAGCTTTTATTTTGCATAGTATTTCAATGAGAGTGGCAGAGAAATATTTAGAAAACGGAGAACAACCTGATATACTTGTGAGTTCTAATATTCCTGAAGGTGAACAAATGAACAAGGAGCTTTTTAAGAAAAAGCGGATAAGGGAGCTGTATTTTTTACCGTAAGGGAGGAGTATTTAATGAATGTTCTAGTTATAGACGTGGGAACTACCAGGGTAAAGGTTGCATTAGTTACAGAAAAAGGAAAAATAATAGATTTAAAAGTGAAAAAGTGACTTCGTTGAAAAAGAGGATAATCCAACAGAAAAAAGCCCAAATAAATGGTTGGAGAATGTTTCCATACTGACAAAAAGTATAGTAGAGCGTAGGAAAATAGATGTTATTTCAGTAACGAGAGATATGCACGCTTTACTTTCAATAAATAGATCAAGTAAACCATTTATCAACGCCTGGCTGTGGAGTGACATTCGTCACAAAAATCTAGCAAAGGCCTTTAAGAGAACTATGCTAAAGAGATATCTCAGAGATTTTTAAGCCATCTTTTCCTAGTTTTCCTCTAAGTAAACTAATTCAGTTTAGAGAAGAATATCCTGACGAGTATAAAAAGACATACAAATTAGTTCAGTCAAAAAATGTTACCGTTTACAAACTCACAGGGAAACTGACAACAGATGCTTCGGGTACACTTTTATTCAATATGAAAAAATAACGAGTGGGATAAGGAATTTTTGAGTGAACTGAATATTTCAATAGAAATTCTCCTGATAGAGTAGAGGAATACTGTCAAGCTGTTGTTGAGGGACCCATCTTTTATTTAAAAGAATCTCATATAATTATGACTGAAAATCTTGGCAAAAGAAGGAATTTGATTGCTCAGTTACTGGCAGCAAAAATTCCATGTACCAAGATATCACTCGTAAACTTTTTACTTAGACTCTTTAAAAATAGAAAAAAGTGGAACATGGGAGGTGGTTTTTATAAAAGTTAGATAATGCGATAAAATATTTCGCTTTTCTGAAAGTTAGTAAAAAGGGTTTCAAATATTGGATAGAAACGCATAGAAAAGAAGGAAAGCATTTTAGAAAACAATATTTTTTAAAACCAGTATGTAATAGGTATTTTGGGGATTCCAAAGAGAGTTAATACATATTATACGAGGAGGAGTTTTAATGAACTTATTTCTTAGATTAAATCCAAAACCTAAAAAGCTATTCTATGAAGGAGCAAATATTCACTTTGAAAGTTCAAAGCTTTCTATTTTCAAAAATTTTGAAGAAGAAAGTTTCATCAAGCTTTTCCCAAGTGAAGATTTTGTCTTTGTAAAAGACTCAGATAGTGCTGACTTAAAAATAGAATCTATTGTTTCTCCCTCTGACAAGGATTTAAATGAATTTATCAAAAGTAACGATATAGAGTTAAGCATTGATATTGTGGATCTAGAAAGTTATTTAATAAAAGTGGAAGAAGAAAATAGAACGGTTAAAATCTTTTCCAAATCAAAGAAAGGTATTTTCTATGGGCTACAAACCCTGAGACAACTTGTTGATTTTGAGAATAAACTTCTGCCTGTAGTTGAAATATTCGATTCTCCTTCTTTTAAAATGAGAGGAATAATTGAAGGTTTTTATGGAGAACCATGGAGCCATCAAAACAGATTAGACATGATAAATTTTTGTGGAAGAAATAAAATGAATACCTATTGGTATGCTCCAAAAGACGATCCATATCACAGGGAAAAATGGAGAGGGGATTATCCGGAAGAAGAAATAGAAAAAATAGATGAGCTAATAAAAGTTTCAAAAGATAATTTTGTCGATTTTGTGTTTTGTGTAAGTCCTGGACTTAGCATGAAATTTAGTGATCAAAAAGAGTTTGATTTATTGTGCAAAAAATACTATGAAATTTTAAGTAAAGGTGTAAAAAAATTTGCTATTCTTTTCGATGATATCCCTGAAAAGTTGAATTACGAAGAAGATGAAAAAAAGTTCGAAGGGAATTATGGTTTAGCTCAGACATATATAGCAAACAAGTTATACGAATTTTTAAAGGGGAAAGATTCAGAGGTTAATTTATACTTTTGTCCAACTGAATACTGGCAGGAAGAGGATTCGATGTACAGAAGGACGATGAAAGAGAACTTAAATCCTGAAATTCCCGTAGTATGGACAGGGAAAGGTGTATGGTCAAAAAGGGTAAGCTGCAAAAACGCAGATAAGATTTCAAACCAGTTCGGTCATGATTTGATCTTGTGGGATAATTATCCAGTTAACGATGCAGATCAAGGAGAACTTTTCTTAGCCCCGTTAATGAACAGGGAAAATGACTTATGTATATCGAAAGTAAAAGGGATTATCTCAAATCCAATGAACCAGCCTTACGCATCGATGCTTGCAGAACAAACAATAGCAGATTATCTTTGGAACTCACAAGGTTACGATCCTTGGTGTTCTTGGAACAAATCTATTTTTAATTTGGTAGGGTCAGACTTTTTTGAGGATATGAAATTATTCAGTGAAAATTTTCTAAAATCGAGAATTTTTGGGGAAACATCAATTAAGTTAAAAAGTCTAATAAAAGAATTCAGAAAAGATCCTTTGAATAAGGGAAAAGGGCTAAAGGAATACTTGGAGAGGTTGAGCAATCTTGATAGAAAATTGAAATACATGAAAGATGAAATGTTATATGAAGATATACATCCATGGTTAAAAAAGCTTTCCCAGCTTGCAGAAATAGCTAGTAAACTGCTTAGTTCCAATGAAAAAGTTGAGTTAAAAAACGAGGTAGATAAATTGGGATCTTATGTTGTTTGTGATGGTATTTTGGAAAAATTTATAAAAGATTTTGAAAGGCAGTGATGATTTGAAAGACAAAGATGTTGAATCTTTAAATGAAATTGTTTTATCAGGAGTAAACAATGTTTACACCGGAGCATCCATTTTAATAGGCAAAAATGAAAAGATATTGTATAAAAATACTTTCGGAACAAAAGATGAAAACAAAAAACTTACTGAAGAAGATATCTTTGATTTAGCAAGTGTTACCAAAGTGGTTGGAACTGCAACCGCGGTTATGAGACTAATAGATGAAAAACAAATAAAATTGGAAGATAAAATTGGCAAATTCATAGAGGTAAGTAGACCAAAAAGCGAGGTTACAATCTTCGAATTATTAACTCATACTTCTGGAATGCAGGCTTATTCAAACCTATGGCAAAAGTATCGAGGAGAAGAGTTGCTTAAGCACATAATCAATATTCAGCCCCAAGAAAACGGCTACAAGTGTTATGAATATTCTTGTTTAAATTTTATCACGCTTATGAAAATCGTTGAAGAAGTTACTCAAAAGCATTTCAAAGAGTATGTTGAAGATATTTTTAACGAAATAGGAATGGGAAACACTTGTTTCAATCCAAAGAATAAAGATAAAGCTGTATCCACATCTATCCGATAAGATAAAAGGTTTGTTACCCTTGGTGAAGTAGCCCCCGTAGATAAAAATAAAAATGTTGACAAAACACCATTTTGATGATATAATCATTTTTGGATTTTGAAAGTTTTTAATTTTTTCCGGGTTAGCTCAACGGTAGAGCGGGTGGCTGTTAACCACTAGGTTGGGGGTTCGAATCCCTCACCCGGAGCCACCATAGTCGTATCATCCCCTCATGGCAGCGAATTAGTTCGCTGCTTTTTTTGTTTTTGTATCTAAATGGTATAATTGAAATGAATTATAGAATATGTAAAAAACTCAAATGAGGTGATACCAATTACACCCAAATTTTCGAAAACATTGAAAAAAGCAAAAATAGAATTTGACAAAATCCATCATTTTTTAGTAAGAGATCCTTTAGTGAAAGAAACCATGTTTACTTCAAGTTCAACGGTTTATTCTGTTTTAAGAACTATTAACTTGTTTTTTTCTTTTGTTGTATTTATCCCTATTATAGGAAGCATTTGGGATTTTAACTTACCGCATTTTTTAGGATACCTCTTAAGTGCCTTTGGAGTTTATTTAACTTGGATTTTTGAATGGGTGACAAAGTCTACGATTCTTGAAGAAATACGTACAGTAACAATAATTCAAATTTCTTTACATAGTGTATTTGGTATGTGGTATCAATTTTACGATTATTTTGAAATTTACGATTTTATTCTTCATTTTACAGGAGGTATTTGGCTTTCATTTCTTATATATCCGTTGGTGATGGGTTCTGAACTAATCTGGACTAAGATGAAAATGCCTTTTTTCTTTTTAAAAATATTTGTTGTTACCCTCTCTATTGTTATGACATTGGGCGTTTTTTGGGAAATAGGAGAGTTTACTTCGGATCTAATCTTTAGAGATTATCCTGGATACAGATTAGCTCAAGAAGATAGCCTTTTTGATACAATGACGGATTTTATTGGAAACTTTATAGGAAGTTTAACGGGAATATATATCTTTTGGAACACTCTGAAAAGATTGAACAAAACTCGTGATATGGATTCCCTGCTAGAAAGAATCGGATCTGCTTTAAGAGACTATGTGAATTCTTTTTAAAAACGTTTATAGAAGGAGGAAAGTTCACATATGAAAAACCTAATATTAGTTAGGCACGCCAAAGCAGAAAAAAGATCTCCGGAAATTGATGATTTTGAAAGAAAGTTGACAAAAGTTGGTAAAAACGATTCTAGAGAAGTTGCAGAATATGTGGCTAAAATTTTAAATAAGATTGATCTTTTGATTACCTCTCCTGCTTTAAGAGCGAAAGAAACCGCAGAAATCTTTGCGAAGTCTTTTAAATCAAAGCCAAAGGTAATAGAAGAAGAATTACTGTATGCTGGAGAAGTAGAAGAGATAATTGAAAAAATCTCAAATATTACGAAGGGGTATAACAATGTAATGATATTTGGACACAATCCAATTTTTGATGAACTTGCAAAAAGATTAACTGGTGATGATTTGCATTTGAGAAAGGCGGGAGTAATTTGTATTGAAGGAGAATCATTCGATGATATTTTATCTGGAAAAGGAAAATTAAAATGGATGGTAGATCCGAAGTCACTAAGCTCTTAAACGATATTTCAGCCAATCCATGGATATTTTTAAAAGAGTACATCGAATATTTTGAAAAAATGAAAAAGCGTCTCCTAAAAAACATTTCTTATGTTTTTGATGAAAAGGGAGAAGATAGTGTTCACGACATGAGAACATCGTGTAGAAGGATAGAAGCAAGTATAGATTTTTTGGAAGGATTTTCAAAACGCGAAAGCTCTAAGAAAGCTAAGAAAAAAGTAAATAAGATATTAAAAAAAAGCAATAAACCAAGAGATTATCAAGTTCACTTAGAATTTCTTATGAAAATTGAAGAGCAAAATAATGAAATAATAGATTATTTCAAGAAAAGATACAGTAAAGAGAAAGAGAAGTTGAAAAGTTATTTAAGTTCTTTAAAAACCTCGGAGTTAGATCATCTACTAGAAAGTTGTTTGAGTTTCTTGGTGTTTGATTTTGTACAAAATTTTCAGATAAATGATCCTTATTTTGATAATCTTTATAAAAAAGAATTTAAAGAAGTTTATGAAGACTTTAAAAATACCGATAGAAGTGACGATAAAAAACTGCATAAAATAAGGATAAAGGTTAAAGACTTGCGTTATAAAACAGAGATATTGGGAGCATCGAAGGGTGAAACTTTACCTGAAGAAGACATGTTTAAGCAGATTCAAGATATTTTGGGGACTCATCATGATTTGATTATTTTAAAGAAAAAGTTGGTAAAAAAATTTCAAGAAGATAATATTAAAGCTTTATTAAAAGAAATTGATAAAGAAATAAACCTATTACAAGGGAAGATAGATGTTGGGGTGAGTGAGATTTTTGAAAAGTTATACGACAATATTTGTAGCGAAAAGGCTTAAATTTAAATCCTATAAATAGGGGTGAAAAAAATGAGCAATTGGATAGGGGTAGATATAGGGGGAACCAAAATACTTGGCGCCTTATTTGATGAGAAAGGTAACAAATTGAAGTCAGAGAAAAAGAGTTCCAAAAGTTCAAAAGGCAAAGAAAAAGTTGTCGAACAATTGAAGAAAGTTTTGGATTCTTTACTGAAGGAGAATAAAGATGTAAAAGGGATAGGAATAGGTGTACCAGGAGTTATAAAAGATGGAAAAATTACCTTTACTCCTAACATGCCTTTGAATGAATTTAATTTAGTAGATTTTGTTGAGAAAGAATACAATATCAAAACTATTATAGAAAACGATGCTAATGCGAGTATGTATGGGGAATGGAAGTTTGGTGCCGCTAAAGGAGTAAAAAACGCCGTAGGTTATTTTGTGGGAACAGGAATAGGTGGCGGTTTAATATTGAATGAATCATTATATAAAGGTTCGTTCAATTTCGCTGCTGAGATTGGGCACATGAATGTGTACCCTGAAGGCCCTCTTTGTGGTTGTAATCTTCGTGGTTGTTTGGAAAGTTTGTCTTCTAAAGTAGCTATCCAAAGAGAAATAGTTAGAAAAAAAGAGAGAGGCGAGAAAACCTTAATAAAAAGCAGTGATTTGAAAGGCATAGTGAAAAGTTCTACTTTGAAAGCTGCTTATGATCAAGGGGACGATCTTGTTAGAGGGATATTGAATGATGCCGCAAGATATATAGGAATAAATGCTGGTTCCATTATTAATTTACTAAATCCTGAAGTTATAGTTTTAGGAGGGGGAGTAATGGAGGCATTAGGGGAACAATTGATGCCTATAGTAGTTGAAACAGCCAAGCAGTACTCTATACCTCATATCTTTGAGTGTTGTGAGTTTAAATTATCTCAATTGCTGGATGATGCATGTTTGTATGGGGCTTTTTCACTTGTTAAAGAAAAAGTAGGTGTATAACAATGGTAGCAGGTGTTATAAACATAGGAACAGAAAATATATCTTTTGATATTGCTCAGAACGATCAAGATGATATCGATATAATAGAAAGTTTGGATTATCCCTTATTCTTAGGAAGAGATACCTTTACAACAGGAAGGATATCTTTTGAAAAAGTAGAGATCCTAAGTCAAAAACTTTTAGGATTCAAAAGGGTTGCAGAGGAATATGGAGCTAATAAATTGAAAGTAGTAGGTACCACCGCTTTGAGAGAAGCAGAAAATTTAGATTTTATTTTGGATCAGATCGAAACAAGAACAGGTTTTACTATCGACGTTTTAGATGATTACGAAGAGAAATCACATATCTACATGGAATTGATAAGGAACTTTGAAAAATATAAAAAGTACAAAAGGGATGATGTTTTATTTGTTTACATAGGAACGGGAAGCATGGGTTTAGCAACGTATTCTAAGGGTTTGATTGATAGTTCTCAAAATATAAAAATAGGTTCTGTTAAAGTTTCAGAGATGCTCAGAGATTTGGAAGAAAACACATTACACTATAGTAATTTAATCAGAGAGTATTTAAACACATTTTATCAGCCTATAAATGTTTGGCTTATTAATAAAAAGATCAAAACCTTTGTAACTTGTGGCAATGAAATTGAGTTTTTAGCTGGACTTTTGGGAAAAAATGAAGAAGAAGTATTAAACATTCCCCAAGAGGAGTTCGATAAACTTTTTCAGAATTTGAAATCAAAGAATGCCACCGAATTATCTAGAGAATACGATATTTCTGAAAGTAAAGCGAATTCGTTGTTATCAGCTTTAGCTTTTTATCGATTACTTTTAGAAGTATCGGGAGCTGAAAATATTTTAGTTTTTCCGAAGGTTAATTTAAGTAGGAGCTTGTTATTTCAAAGGTTGTTGAGTAGAAAATATAGAAGATTTTTTAATTTATTGGAAAAGAGTACAATTATCTCTTCTAGAAATATAGGTAAAAGATATTTCTATGAGGAGACTCACAGTCAAACGGTAGAAAAATATGCGATAAAATTATTTGATGTTTTAGAACCGATTCATCAGTTAAGCAAAAGACATAGACTCCTTTTGCAAGTGGCTGCTATTTTACACGATATTGGAAAATATGTAAATATTAAAAAACATTATTTGCATTCGTATAACATAATTAAAGGCTCAGAGATCATAGGTTTAACTTCTAGAGAGTTAGACATTGTATCAAGGATCGCTTACTTCCACAGCGCTCAAGATTTGGAGATTGATGATTATTCATCACAATTGGAAAACATACCGGATAAGATTTTGATAACAAAGATGCTTGCCATATTGAGGCTTGCAGATGCCTTAGATGTCGCTCATGAGAGCAAATTGGGAGATATTGAAGTTAATTTAGAGGGTAATCATCTGATTATAACTACTCATACACCAAAGGAAACTTTGTTAGAAGAGTGGGCATTGAAAAGGAAGGATAATTTCTTTTTGGAAGTTTTTGGAATACTTCCAGAGTTATTGAAAAAAGTATAAAGGGATGAGATTTTATGGCAAAAACTAGTAGCAACAAAAGAAAAGAAAAGAAAATAGATTTGAACGATTACAAATATTATAATAATAGAGAGCTAAGTTGGTTGGACTTTAATTTTAGAGTGTTAGAGGAAGCCTATGATACAACAAACCCTCTTTTAGAAAGAGTCAAATTTCTTTCCATAACCTCATCCAATCTTGAAGAGTTTTTCATGATAAGGGTAGCTGGCTTGGAAGAACAACTTCAAGCTGGTTTCGGTGGAATGGATATTTCTGGCTTAACACCTAGAGATCAATTAATGAAGATCTCACAAAAGACACATGAAATGGTGGAAATGCAATATAAATGTTTAGAAAGTGAGCTACTACCTTCTTTAGGAAAAGAGAACATCAAAGTTCTCAAAGTTAATGAGATTGATGAAGAAAAAAAGGAGTTTTTAGATAATTATTTTCAAACGACGGTTTTTCCCGTAGTAACTCCCATGGCTGTCGATCAAAGTAGACCATTTCCGATATTACCTGGTAGCGGCATAAATCTAGTTGTGGAGTTAGAAGATGAAAAAGAGGAAAGGTTATATGCCTTTATACCCTTACCAACGATTTTTCCAAGGTTTATAAACATTCCCTGCACGGATGGTACGTGTTTATTTTTAACTGAAGATCTTTTAAAAATGCATTCTGATTTATTTTTTAGCGGATACAAAGTAATTGAGATTTCTGAGTTTAGAATCACACGTGATGGAGACCTTTCTATTGACGAAGATGATGCCAGAGATTTGTTAATTGAGATAGAAAGTTCACTTAAAGAAAGAAAAACAGGTTTTCCTGTCAAATTAGAAATATCCAAAAATATGGGAAAGAACCTGAGGGATTTCCTTGTAAATGCACTAAATTTAAGAAGTGATAATATTTATGAGATTTCCAATCTTTTAGATTTGAGTTCTCTTATGGAAATTGCTAATTTAGAAGGGTATGAGCATTTAAAATTTGAGTATTATTCTCCCCAACCTTCTCCAAGCTTTTATGGCAAGGAAGATATCTTTAAGGTAATTAGGGAAAATGATGTTCTTTTACACCGCCCTTATGAGTCTTTTGAGCATGTGATAGATTTTTTAAGGCAGGCGGCAGAAGATCCTCAAGTGTTGGCAATCAAACAAACTTTGTACCGAGTTGGGAAAACATCTCCAATCATAGATTATCTTATTAAAGCAGCAGAGAACGGCAAGCAAGTTACCGTTGTGGTAGAAGTCAAAGCCAGATTTGATGAAGAAAATAATATCCAATGGGCTAAGGAGTTGGAAAAAGCGGGTTGCCACGTTGTTTATGGGCTTGTCGGATTAAAAGTACATGCAAAACTATTGTTGATTGTTAGAAGAGAAGAAAGTGGGATCAGGAGATACGTTCATATGAGTACAGGGAATTACAATTACATAACTGCAAAATTATATGAAGATATAGATTTTTTTACTTGTAAGGAAAGTTATGCTCAAGATGTATCAGCACTGTTCAACATCTTAACGGGTTATTCAAAACCTCCAACATGGAAAAAATTAGGAGTTGCCCCTACAAGTTTAAGGGAAACTTTTTTACGATGGATTGATAATGAAATAGATGCAGTTAAAAAAGGTGGAAAAGGGAGAATAATAATAAAAGTTAATTCCTTACTAGATGTATCTATAATAAAAGTTTTATATAAGGCATCCATGGCCGGTGTAAAGGTTAACTTGATCGTTAGAGGGATATGTGCTTTAAAAGTAGGAATAAAAGGTGTTAGTGAAGGTATAACGGTTAGAAGTATAGTGGGAAGGTATTTAGAACATAGTAGAATATATTATTTTGAAAATAATGGATTACCTAAATTATTTATATCAAGTGCCGATCTAATGCCTCGAAATCTGGATAGAAGAGTTGAATCTTTGATACCAATAGAGCAGGAAGATTTGAAGCAGCGATTGATATATGTATTGAACCTTTATCTAAAAGATAATTTCAAAGCAAGAGAGTTACAACCGAATGGAGAGTATAAAAGACCAACGGAGAAAAAGTCAAAATTGTTTATAGTTCAAGATGAGCTGATGAAGGAAGCAAAGAAAAAGTTTAGAAAATTTATAAAAAAGCAAGAAGTAGACAAGTTTAACTTTCCAAAATTAAAATAAAAAAGGGCTAAATGCCCTTTTTAATGTATGAAGAACACTCTGGCTTCTCCTGGATTGATTGTTACTCTTAAATGTGCATCCTGAACATTCCAAGAGCTTTCTCCTCTTCTGTAATTTTCCAACTTTGTTTGAATATTATGATCACTTTTCCAGGTATAATATCCAAGGTCTATATCAAAGAAGTACGGATTTTGAAAGTTGGTATTGATAGGTATGACAACTCCTTTTTCTCCGTTCCACCAAAACATTGCACTTGCATCATCAGAAAAATCAATAAAACGGTAATTGTTAGGATTTTTCAAAAGATCTTTGACTTCCTCTTTTAGTGTGCCTAATAAGGATAGTAATTTCACCATATGATGGTCTGTATCCCAGTGTAGGACATACCAATCAAAGAATGCAAGTTTGCCATAAAATTGATCTGTTGAAGGTAAATTTTTAAATCTTTCTTCCACAGGATCTTCTACATCTAGGCCTGTGTTCATAGGTTGAGGTTCAAAAAGCTCATATCCAGAGTTTATAAATGTTATTCCGTTTGGCATGAAAGTATTTACCACCGCTGTTAATTTTGAGAAAGTTTCTTTACCTTCTCTTGTAACAGCTCTTGGGGTATCTGGTGTCTCTGCCGTAGCAAATGTAGGTAAAGATATTTTTGGTGCTATTTCTGAGATGAATTTTTTGAACCAGCCTTCTTTTATTCTTGGCTCAGCCCACCATGAATTTCCCAAAATTCCATCATAGCCACTTTTTTTAGCTTTTAGATGATTGTCCATACTCAATTCTTCAGCTATTATTACAAAGGCAGGGTCGTATTCTTTCACCCTTTTTATAATTTCATGTTCAAGTTCATCAGGTAGAGCGTGACCCATGTCCAATCTAGCACCATCTATACCGAAATTTTTTTGATAGAATGGGATAATATTTGCTATTAAGTTCCAAAGTTCGGTATTCTTTTCTTTCCCTGGGAACAAACTCGATTTAACCACGTCAAAGAGTACATAAGGAGGTTGACTTGCCCCATCTATATATTTTAGAGCTTCTTCTGGATGAGAAAGATAAAGCCTTAAGAAAGTGACATCTTCCCATGCCGGTTGGGGATCATTTATCCAATCTGAAAATCCTGGAACGGTTATTACTTTAAACTCTTTTGCTATCTCATCCAAAAAATCCGGGTTGTTTTTATTTCTTTTTATAAAATTCTCCCATTTTTGTGGGTTCTGAGTTTTTGGATCCCATCTAAATTTTTTAAGATGATTTTTGACTTGTTCGTCATTATATACAATTTTTAAATTTTCTTTGCTTGGTTGAGCAAATCCTAAGTCTTTAACTTTAGGAGGAGCAAAACCGTTCATTTCGTCTATATCTATCCAATAGAACCAATCGGGATGTTCTAAAATAAGATCGTTGTCCCTGGATCCTGTTCTTGGTACAAAGTCTAACAATACCCTCATTCCAGCCATATGAGCTGCTTCAACAAAAGCTCCGAATTCTTGATTAGGGGTAAATTCATTTCCCAAAAGAGTATCGTGATAATCTTTTTCTACGGAGAAGAAATTCTTAACTGCGTATGGTGAACCTACTTCACCTTTTTTAAATTTGTTGCTGGCTTGAGTTATTGGAAGTAAATATATACTATCGACGTTATAAGTAGCAAAATAGGGTATTAACATCAACATTTTTAGGAAAGTACCTGATTCAGTGTAACCTTTTTCGTCTATCGGAACGAATAAAGTGGTTTGATCATGAACATATGCAGCCGTAGCTCGTACATGAGCTGAATAAAGTATGCTAGTTTTGATCCAATCCGGTTCTTTAATATTTTTAATAAAAGAAAGAGGCTTGCTGTAATCCACGTCTTTTGCAGAATTTTTTGATAGATTATCGATTATGTTGGATATAAACTCATAGGGATTAACAAAAAACTTTCTCCCTGCTAGTTTAACTTTACCAGTATAATTAGGTGGCATCCATCTTTTCGGTATTGCATAATCGTCTTTCCCCTGTGAAATTTTACTTTGTAGGTATTTATTAATTTCAGATAGAATGGGCATCTTTTACTTCCCTCCTCATGTAAAAATTGGCGGAGGCGGTGGGACTCGAACCCACAAGGGGATAAACCCCACCGGTTTTCGAGACCGGCCCCTTAGCCAATTCGGTGCACGCCTCCACAAGTTATTGTAAATTATTTAACTCTTTATTTAATAAGGCCCAACCCTTGTAGATACTTTCTGGCAACAATTTCTGGTTCTAAACCTTCAAAATCAACCAAGTAGTTCAGCCTTATAATTATATCCTCATTTAAATACAATGTCAATGGTTTTAAAATTTCTCTTATTTCAGGGTATTCATCTATTATTTCCTTTCTAACCAAAACGGAAGGATTGTAGTGGGGAAAGAAAGACTTATCGTCTTCTAAAATCACCAAGTCAAAACGTAAGATTTGAGCATCGGTAGAATATATCATAGCTACATCAATATTTTTACGCGCTAACGCTTCATATGTTAATCCTGCTTCCATCGTTCTTACATTGTTTTTTGGCAGATTCATATTGTATGCATCCATAACCGCAAAGATTCCATCGCTTCTTTCATAATATTCTGGATTAACTCCAAAAATTAAATCCTTTCCTTTTCCCGAATTAATATAATCAGCCAAATCACTTAGACTTTGTATTCCGTTTTCTTTAGCAAAAGAGCTTCGTACCGCCAAACCATAAGTATTATTAAAATTGATCATATCTAACCATACGATGTTGTGTTTCTCTAAGTCTTCTTTTGCCACTAAATTAAACAGTTTCAGAGGATCATATATGTTTTCTGTATGTCCAAAATACGCTGCCCAAGCAGTTCCTGTGTAATCTACATAAGCATCAACTTGACCAGTCTCCATAGCCTTGCGTAGAGGAAACGAGGATAGTCCAAATTTTTCTTCTACATCAATCCCTTTCTCTTGAAGAAGTAAAGAAACCATGCTTGACAATATATAACCTTCTGTAAAAGCTTTTGCTCCTACAACTACCTTTTCAGCTGCATAGATATAGTTTATACCAAACAAAATAATAAGTACCGAAATAACTATTTTTTTCATTTTTATTATTCCTCCTTGTGGATTTTTCTTACTGCCTTTAGAAACAGTAAAACTTGTTTCTCATTCATTCATTTATTGACCATTCAATTTTTGCCCCTTCGGTGAATCTGTATCGATCAAAGAAACCTACTTTTACTTCTAAAGCAAATTTGAAAGGTGTGTAAATTATGTAAATAGGGCAGGGTGATTCTTCACAAGGTTTCATGTTTTGTATATCTAATATTGTTCCACTGCTATCTATAAAAGCGATATCGAGTTCAACAAAGGTGTTTTTCATCCAAAAGCCTCTTATTCCAGGTGTTGGAAATACAAAAAGCATTCCATAATCTTCCGGAATATCTTCTTTGTACATCAAACCGAATTCTCTTAATTCGTTCGTATTAGCAATTTCAATAGGGATTGTTAAAATACTTCCCTCTTGTGAAATAGTTAAAGTCCCTTTTGGAAATTCTGGCATATTTATCGATTGACTAAATAAATTGGTGAAGAAAATTATCGAAATTAAAAGGATGAAAGCAATTTTCTGCATAATTTTTAACTCCATTATAATAAATTAGGCTTCGAACTTTTTGTCGAAGCCTATTTAAATTTCTTTCATCTTTTGATAGAATTCATAATTTCATTTAAATCTGGTTGATCTCTTAATTCGTAAACTTTTACAAATTCAATTTTTCCTTCTTCATCGATTAAAAAATTCGCTCTTTTGGAAAAACCGTTTTCTTCATCGAATATACCATATTTTTTAGCAACTTCTCCATGGGGCCAAAAATCTGACAAAAGTTTAAGTTTGTTGATTTTCATGTTTTGAGCCCATGCTTTTTTTGAAGGTGATGTATCAACACTGATTCCTAAAGGTACAACGTTGAGTTTTTCTAATTCGTCGTATTTTAAATCCAAGTTTTTCATCTGTGTTTCGCAAACCCCAGTCCATGCTAGAGGGTGAAAGGAAAGCAGAACCTTTTTTCCTTTAAAGCCAGATAAAGAAATTTCATCACCATTTTGATCTTTCAATTTAAAATTGGGAGCCACGTCTCCAACTTTCAATGCCATGGTATCACCTCTTATCTCATTGAGTTTATGAAACTTTCTAATTTGTTTAAATCTATGCTTCTTTTAAAAAGTGGATCTTTGTTTTGCTTATAAATAGTCAATTGTTCTTCAAAAGTTGGTTTCCCCTTTTCTTCATATATTATACCTAAAGGAATTTTGTCCTCTTGGAAAGCTATTTGTAGAGCTTGCATTTTATCTGATGGATCGTAATCTTCCCTTAATTTGTAAGTATGTTCATTAAACCAGGCGTAAGTGTTTATTTTATTGAACGTCACACATGGTTGGAACAAATCAATTAGAGCATAGCCATTATGTCTAATAGCTTTTTTAATAATTTCTTTCGTGTTTTGCATATCTCCCACAAAAGCCCGTGCTACAAATGTGGCTCCATTGGCTATAGCAACGGCAATAGGATTGAAGGGGTTAAGTATTACTCCGTTTACTTGAACAGGGGTGACCATTCCCTGTTGTGAAGTAGGAGAAGCCTGGCCTTTAGTTAGTCCATAAACCCTATTATCATGAACTATGTTTGTTATGTTAATGTTTCTTCTCATATTGTGGATAAAGTGGTTGCCGCCTTCACCGTACATGTCTCCATCTCCACTTTCAGCTACTACGTATAAATCTGGATTAGTCGCTTTTATGGCAAAGGCAACGGGTAAGGTTCTACCATGAAGGCCATTAAAAGCATTGTTTTTAAAGTAATGAGGGATTTTTGCTGCTTGTCCTATTCCTGAAACGAGTACAAAATTGTTGGGAGTTATTTCTTCCATTTCTTCCAGAGCCTTTTTTAATATATTAAGTATTCCAAAATTTCCACAGCCTGGGCACCAAGCAATGTCTAATTCTTTTTCATTTTCTAGACTAAACATATTTTTTCTTTCTATCATTGTAATTCCTCCCTTATCTTAGCGGTTAGCTCTTCAACTGAAAATGGCATTCCATTGAATTTTAATATCTTACTATCTATTTTTATGCCAGTTTCTGCTCTTATTAACTTTGCAAATTGACCTGTGGCATTATTTTCAACATCGATTATTTTTTCTGCCTTCTCTAAAAATTCAACCGCATTTTCCGGGATGGGATAAACTTGGCTAAAATGAAGCATAGCAAGATCCTTGTTATTTATATTTTCTAGAGCTTCTTTGACGACATTATAATTTGAACCCCAACATACAACGAGATATTTGTAGTTATCATTTCCATAGAATTCGGGAGAAATAAAATCTTCCTTTAAAGCCTCAAATTTTTTGAGTCTTTTTTCCACCATTTTAATTCGGATATCCAAATCTTCCGTTATATGACCTTCCTCGTCATGTTCATCACTATCTACAACAACTAATCCATTACCATAGTTAGGTATACCTCTTGGTGAAACTCCGTTTTTTGCTTTCGAAAGATCATATCTTTTATAATCTTCAGTAGTTTCTACAAAATATTTTTTATTTTCAATTTTGGAAAGGTCCAACTTTTTAACGTTATAATACGAATCAACAAAAAATTGATCTGTCAAAACGAATACGGGGATTTGATATTTATCCGCAATATTAAAAGCCTTTTGAGTTAAATAGAAAGCTTGTTCAAGGCTGCCAGGAGAGAAAACCAACCTTGGGAATTCGCCATGTCCAGCGTGTATAACAAGATTCAAACCTTCCTGAGCGGTTCTTGTCGGTAAACCTGTTGCGGGGGCAGGCCTTTGGGCTAAGTGAATTACTATCGGGGATTCGATCATCCCAGCTAGAGAAAGTCCTTCTTCCATTAAAGCAAATCCTCCGTCAGAAGTGGTCACCATTGATCTTGCTCCTGCGTACCATCCACCTATTGCCATATTGATTGCGGCTATTTCATCTTCGGCTTGTTCGACTAAAATATCGAAATTTTTTGAAAAATTGGCTAAATCAACTAGAACTCCCGATCCAGGTGTCATTGGATATGAAAAAATCGAATCACAATTGCCTGCTAACGCTCCAAGAGCTACCGCGTCGGTTCCGCTAATTAATAAATCGTCTTTTAAAGATTCGTTTGCAGAGATCTCTATTTTTATCTCTCCACTTTCAGAAAAGTCTTTACCCAATTTGTAACCTTCAGAAGCGGCTTTTAAGTTATCGGAAACAATTTTTTCTCCCTTATCTCCAAATCTTTCTTTTAGATACTCTTCTATAGTCTTTATGTTTGTTTTGAAAAGACCCAAAATTACACCAACAGCAACTATATTAGCATATATTTCATTACCTATTTCCTTTGCAATAGAAAGGATGGGGACGTTGAAAAGGTTTTTATTTTCTAATTTTAAAAAATCGTTATCTGCTATGATCAGAGTATCTTCAGTCACTCTGTCTCCAAGATGTTCAACAGAACTTTTTGTAAGAGGTATGAGTATATCTATTTTGTCGACGTAACTTTTTACAGGTTTAGAGCTTACCCTTATTTCAGTTGAATTACTTCCACCTCTAATCCTAGACATGTACTCTTTTGTGGCAAATACGTAATAACCTTCCCTTTTGAGAATAAATGTTAACAATCCTTCTATCGTTTGAATCCCTTGACCCGCTTCACCAGATAAGACGATTGATACATCTTCTTTAATAGTTTTATTCATTCGGATTCCTCCTAAGATTTTGTTTTCTACTCACTCAATTATATCAGACAAAATAAGTCAAAAATGAAATGGAATGTAAAAATTTTAAATAATTTTATAATTTTTGATTATGAAATTATAAAAGTGATTTCCAGCCATTTTCGTTTAATTTAAATTCTACAAATTCACCTTGAAAATTGTAATTTATTTCCTCTGGAAGTACTATTGTTTCATAGCTTTTTAAGTTAACATATACGCCAAACCCTTTTTTATTTTGGTTGGCAAATCTGGAAAAGCTAAAGTATTTGGTACACAATCCTTCGGTCTTCCTTGAAATAGAATAACTGGTGTGAATGTTGTTGAGAACTTTTTTAGATTTATCAACATGGATTTCTCGAGGTCTTCCCCAGTCGTATAATCTATAAGTTAAATCTGAACTTTGCTGTATTTCAAGTAAAAGGCTATTAGGGCCTAAAGTATGAACGGTTCCTGCAGGTATGAATATGGAATCGAATTTGTTCATTTCATAACTTTCTAGTACATCATCCCATCGATTATCATCAAAAGCTTGCAGGATATATTTATTATTATTTGAAACTTTGATTTGCCCCTTATCTTTAAGAAAGTACCATGCTTCTGATTTCCCCCATGGTTCGTTTTCTAATTGTTTAGCCATTGTATCATCCGGGTGTAATTGTATGGAAAGCCAGGATGAGGTAGCAATTAATTTTAACAACAAAGGAAATTTTGGAAAAAGTTCAGTTGCATGGCCATATTCTTTTTGGCTATTTTTTCCATACAAAACTGTTTCACACCCATCTAGAGAAGAATATAGCCACACTTCCCCTATTGGTTGATTTTTTTCATAGTTGAAAATTCTGTTCAATTCATTATTTCCCCAAATTTTTTCACTAAAAATTGGTTTTGAAATAAGTGGTTCCGATATCTGCATGTTTACCTCCTATTAAATTTTTTAAATGTATTTTCTAAAATACTCAGTCTTAATAATATTTTGTCTTTATATGTTTCTGAACCGCCATTGTAAATACTATAGGCATCTTCTTCCCCATAACGTAATTTGATATCGTATAAGTATAAGACAGAAGTCATTAATTGCACATCAGCCCTTTCTTTTACAATATCCCAGTACCAAGGTTCATAGAAATTGATTCTTTGATAAAATTCAGGGTAATTATGTTTTAAATACCAATAAGTAGGAGCTTGAATCTGAAAATATCCCAAACTTTCCCCAAGATCTCCTTTCAGGTTTTCAAAATTTGTTTCTACTATTCCAATAGATAACAATTCGATCGGATAAACATATTCAGTTACGTAGGGAAATTCCTTATATAATATTTCAAAAACTGTGATGAATTCTCTGATCGTTGCATCGTCCAAAGTATAGTTATTTTTTAAGTACTCTTCAAAAAAAATGATTTGCTTTTTATAGTTTGAGGATTTAGAAACTAAAAAAACAATTATTATACATATTATTAAAATCAACGAAAGTATGAATAGGTACTTCACACTTCTATTTACTAAGGATTGTTTCATATAACTCTCCTTATAGTGTGATTGAATATTACAACAATTATACCATGTTTTTCCCCAAAATACTTAATCAAAACTTAATAAAAATCAGCCATTCTGTTTATTAATATTTTAAAAAACCCACACAATCTTTTCTCACAAATAATATAATAATTCTTGAATTATGTTAAAATATTGAATGCTGGAAATCAGAAAAAAATTGATAAAAGGAGTATTTAAATGCTTTTGGATAATGTTGCCTTGGGAAGATACGTTGAATTAGACTCGTTGATGCATTCACTGGACCCAAGGGGTAAGCTTTTAGGGTTGTTCGTTTTAGCGGGATTTGCTTTTTCTATAAACAGCTTTTACGATGTTTTAATTATGTCTTCGTATACTTTGGCATTGATGTTATTATCTAAATTAAGTTTGAAGTATTATATGAAATCTTTAAAATCAATATGGTTTATAGTTATCTTTGCCTTTGTAATTCAATTATTTACCATAGGAGGGAATACACTTTTTAGGATCGGGTTTATCAGAATAACAGATACCGGTTTATTTAATGCCGCTATAATTACCTTCAGAATACTATTTGCAGTTTTGTTATCTTCTGTTCTCACGTTAACTACTTCTCCTACCTCTTTAGCCCATGCTCTTGAGGATGTCTTGCGATGGTTTTTTGTACCCAAAAGATTTGCTCATGAAATATCGATGGTAATGACGATAGCTATAAGGTTCATTCCTGTGATTGCAAATGAAGCAGATCGTATAATGAAGGCGCAATTAAGTCGCGGGGCAAACTTTGATGATAGAAAGTTTTCTGGAAGAATTAGAGGGGCTATATCTATAATTATTCCCCTGTTGGTATCTGCTCTGAGAAGGGCCGAAGATTTGAGTATTGCTATGGAAGCAAGAGGATACAATGGTTGGGAAGGAAGAACAAGATTTAAACAGTTTAAATGGAAAATAAAAGATACTGTTTTCCTCATTTCTTTTTCTTTAGTATGTTTCACTATCATTTTTATTTAGAG
This sequence comes from Petrotoga miotherma DSM 10691, assembly GCF_002895605.1. GTDB lineage: Bacteria > Thermotogota > Thermotogae > Petrotogales > Petrotogaceae > Petrotoga > Petrotoga miotherma. The sequence continues at coordinate 8,388 of NZ_AZRM01000012.1, read as the reverse complement.
GGTGTTTTTTGATATAATTTAAATGAGTAAAAAAACAGTGAAAAAAGATTTGAGGTGTCTTATGAATTTTCAATACTTATACGGTCCCGTACCTTCTCGAAGATTGGGAAGATCCTTAGGAGTAAGCCCAATTCCTCCAAAAACTTGTAATTTTTCTTGTGTATACTGTCAGTTGGGAAGAACGAGCAACATGACAAACCAAAGACAAGAGTTTTTTAATTTACAAGATATTTTGGAAGAGTTTGATGCTTATGTTAAAAACGATGTATCCCAGTTTGATTTTGTAACAATAGTTGGTGAAGGTGAACCATTATTATACTCTAGAATTGGGGAACTAATAAAATCAATAAAAGCTTATGTTGATAAACCTGTTGCTGTGATTACAAATGGGGCTCTCCTTTCTGAAGAAAAAGTAAGGCAAGAATTAAATGAAAGCGATCTCGTAATGCCAACGCTGGATGCTTATGATCAAAGAACGTTTAAAAGAATAAATAGACCTCATAAAAGTATATCTTTTGATTCGTACGTTAATGGATTGATAAGTTTTTCTAAAAACTTTAAAGGTAAAATCTGGATGGAATTTATGATGGTAAAGGGACTAAATGATGATGAAGAATCTTTAAGGAAAATCAAAGAAATATTTAATAAAATAAGTTATGATAAATTGTATATAAATTTACCCATTAGACCCCCCGCGGAAAATTGGGTAACAGTTCCAGAAAAAGAAAGAATTGAGTTAGCTCAAAATACCTTAGGAGGCATATCCCTTGATTTTTTAGAAGAAGAAGATTTTTACAGTTCTATAGAAGATGATTTGGAAGCTATCTTAAGTATAATAAAAAGACATCCGATGAATCAGCATGAAATTGAGAGTTTTTTAAATCAAAGAAAATGTGAAAATAAAAATGAGATTTTTGAAAAATTGGAGAAAGATGAAAACGTTGAAAAAGTACAGTATTTTGGATTAAATGTATACAGGTTAACATCTGTGAGGAGGTAAATTAATGTCTGAAAATAAAAACGATAAAGAAAACAAAAACACCAAAGAAGAAAAAAAGAAAGTAAGGTTTTCTAACATAATTTGGGTTTATATAATATTTGCAGTAATTTTTATTGGGGCTCTCATTTCTTTGAATTGGGAAAATAACCCGATGATTTCCTATTCCGAAATGTTGAGTTTGATCAATAACGGCCAAGTGGAATCCATAAAAATAAATCAAAATGGAAACGTAGAAATACTTGGCAAAGATGGTGCTACATATGAATCTTTTTCGCCAGCTTTGGTAAACGATAAACAGTATGTGAATAGTTTAATTCAAAAAGGTATAAAGATAGAGTATGTCGAAAGTGTTGGATCAAAGTGGTGGTTTGGTTTATTGATAAACACAATCCCAATAGTAATAATGGTGCTGTTCTTTTTTTGGTTGTATCGGTCAGCCTCCTCAGGCGCTAGAAGTAGCATGAACTTTGGAAAGAGTGGGGCAAAAAAGTATGAACCCATCGGGGAAAAAGTTACCTTTAAAGATGTGGCAGGGATCGATGAAGTTTTGGACGAAGTAGAGGATATTGTAAATTTTTTGAAAAGTCCTCAAGAATTTCAAGAATTGGGTGCAAGAATGCCTAAAGGAACATTGTTGGTAGGTCCTCCGGGAACAGGTAAAACTTTAACGGCAAGGGCGATAGCCGGAGAAGCAGATGTACCTTTTTATTATGCAAGTGGTTCAGATTTTGTGGAACTTTTTGTAGGAGTTGGTGCATCCCGAGTTAGAGATCTTTTTAAAACAGCTAAAGAAAATGCTCCTGCGATAATATTTATTGATGAATTAGACGCAGTAGGTAGACAAAGAGGAGCTGGTCTCGGTGGTGGTAACGATGAGAGAGAACAAACTCTCAACGCCTTGTTAGTGGAACTCGATGGTTTTGACACTTCGACAGGAGTTGTTGTAATGGCTGCTAGCAATAGACCCGATGTTCTTGATAAAGCATTACTTAGACCTGGTAGGTTTGATAAAAAAATAATGGTGGGTCCTCCAGATGTAAAAGGAAGAGAAGAAATTTTAAAGATACATACACGTAAAAAGAAAATAGCCCAAGATGTTGATTTAAAATTTTTGGCTAAAAGGACCCCGGGCTTTGTAGGAGCAGATTTAGAAAACCTTGTTAACGAAGCAGCTCTAATAGCCTCGAGGAAGAAAAAAAACCAAGTCGAAATGAGTGATTTTGAAGAAGCTATTGATAGAGTATTAACTGGCCCATCCAAAAAGTATAGGATAATATCCGATAAGGAAAAGAAGATTCTATCGTATCATGAACTGGGACATGCTATTTTAGGGTATTTATTACCTAATACCGACCCTGTTTATAAGATTACTATAATTCCAAGGGGTGCGGGTTCATTAGGTTCTACTTTACAAATTCCTGAGAAAGACAAATATCTAATTAAAAAATCTGAAATACTTGATAGAATCGTTGTAGCCCTTGGAGGAAGAGCAAGCGAGAAATTAGTATTTAATTTTGCTACTACCGGCGCTAAAGATGATCTAAGAAAAGCTACGGACTATGCAAAATCCATGATTTATAGGTTAGGAATGTCAAAAAAAATGGGGCCGGTGTATTGGGAAGGAGAAGAGGAAGAAATATTTCTGGGAAGTGAATTGACAAAACAAAAGAATTACTCGGAAGAAACCGCTAAAGAACTTGACGTTGAGGTCAAGAAAATAATTAACTCTATGTATGATAAAGCTGTTGATTTGCTTAAGCAAAATAAGGAGAGACTTGATCTTCTGGCTTCTTATATTTTTAAAAAAGAAACGATTTACGGAGAAGAATTCAAGAAGCTTATGAGCAAAGACCTTGAAGAGTTAAAAGAATATACTGGGGGCGAAAAAGAGATAAATGAATTTCTTAAAATAGATGTTGTGAAACACGTTAGCTATCAACCTGTGTGAAGGTGAGGAGAAAATAATGGTAAGAGCTATTATTTTTGATATGGATGGGGTCATCATTGACAGTGAACCCCTTAATTATAGTGCAAATAAAAGAATTTTTGAAGAACTGGGAATTCCTATTAATAAAAGTTTATATAGTAATTATATAGGCGTAAGCAACCAAGAAATGTGGCAAGATTTAAAAAATGAATACGATCTACAGCAAAGTGTTGAAGAATTGGTCGAAAAACAAAACTTAGAGAATTTGGAATTATTAAAAGAATGTGCTAAAGAACCTATAGAAGGTGTAATAGAGCTATTACAGACACTGAAAGAAAACAATTATAAAATAGCTTTGGCCTCTTCCTCGCCGATGAGATTGATCAAAGAAGTTCTTTGCACGTTTGACATTGAGAAGTATTTTGAAGTTGTGGTGAGTTCAGAATACGTTGCTCGTGGCAAACCGAAACCTGATATTTTTATATACACGGCTGGATTGTTAAAGGTTAAACCAGGCGAATGTGTAGTTATAGAAGACTCAAAGAATGGTGTTAAAGCGGCAAAAGCTGCTGGAATGAAATGTATAGGCTTTAAAAACCCCAACTCACTCAATCAGGATCTATCGAAAGCAGATTTAGTGGTGGAAAATATGAAAGAAATAACTTTAGAATTGATAGAAAAGTTAGAAAAAGTGGAAGCTTAAAATTAAGAGATTTTTAAAATCACTCGTTGATGAAAGATATCCGGCAACGTTTGAACTTGACTCATAAGCGTTGTGATAAACTAAGAAAGGATTTAGATCAACGAAATTCGGTATCCATTTTTAAGAATAATAAACGTTGTCCACAAACCAATCCATTTTCATTAGTTCTTCGTCTGAGATATCTTTGCCTTCCGAGACTTTCATATTACCTTCCTTATCAAAAATGCCGCCCCTGAAAGGGTGAAACCTATTTTCCATAATATCCGTTTTCACAGTGTAAACAAGGTTTTTTGTAGTAGAAGGAACTATTTCACTTATAGGGGACAAACAAACGACCCCGCTCTTAAGCCCACCCCAAAAGTTCTCAATCTTTTCTGAACCGGAAAACAACCTAAATAAAGAGAAATTTGATCCCCTTAATACATCTTTAATGATGTTTTCATAATAAACTCCCCAATTCCATACCACGGAGGTTAAATGGGTGGTTGGAGCATAATCTTTCATATTAATATGGTAACCAATAGTATATACACCATATTCTTCTCCAACTTTGCAAACTTCTGGAGAATCTTGATGATGGGTTAAAACATCCACTCCAATTTCATTTATCAAATACTCTGCCGTGTCTCTTTCATATTCTATATTGCGCCAAGTATTCGTCCATCCAACAAATACTTCTGATTTTGGATTGACGGCCTTTGCCCCTAAAGCAAAGGCATTTATTCCCATTATAACTTCAGGTATACCGTAGGAAGCAACGTAACCTATTTTATTGTTGGATGTCATAGCCCCTGCTATCATTCCAGAGAGGAATCTTGGTTCGTACATACGACCAAAATATGTATTAATATTCTTTGTAGTACGATATCCCGAAAAATACATGAATCGAACATTCTGAAATTCCTTTGTTTTCTGATTTTGTAAGAAGTCAAAACTTGTAGAAAATATTAGATCGAACTTTTCTTCTTCAAGTTTATCTAATATTCTTTCATACGTTTTTAAATCAGAAATATTTTCAAAATACTTTGTTATTATTTCACTTCCTAAACGTTTTTGAACGTACCTTCTTCCCAATTCATGAGAATATGTCCATGCAGACTCCTCTATTGAAGTATTATAAAGGAAAGCTACTTTTAATGTCTTCCCTGCGAAAATCTGAGGTAATTTGAATAAAGGTTCTGATGGTTTACCTAGACGTTCCTCTAATTCTTCTAATAACTCATTAACCTGCTCCCTCATTTCTCTTTCAATAACAGGAATGTTCTCCAAACCAAATTTTTTTAGATATTCTAAAAAGGCCTCTTCTTCAGTAAGCGAAATCGTGTCCTTAGCAATTTCCCTATACAGTTTTCTAAATAGAAGATATACTGAATTAACCAATTCATCATATTTATTCTCAATGAATTCACTTTTTTTCTCATAATCTTTGATTAAATCGTACAGTTCTTTGAATTTGCCTTCTTTGTTGAACCAGATTATATTAATTTTTGTCTTTTTATAAAAATCTAGAAATTCATAGTAGATTCTTATTTCAGGATTGTTTTCATCCCATTTTGGGATCAGCCTAGTAACTTCACCACTGATTGAAAAAGCGTCTGAATATTTCAAAACGCTTACCCTTTTGTTTCCTTCAACAATATAAAACCAATTCATATACTCGTAGGCTGTTACAGGATCCCTTATTCCTTCAGATATATGAGCTTCATACAAATTAATCCATTTACTTGCAAATTCTGAATCAATTTTCATTAAGGGATAAAAATTTGCTGAAAAAGATAGTGAGCGAGAATGGTAATATGTTCCTTTGATCCTTTCTATAGGGATATCTATAAGACCAAGCTTTTCTTCCTTAATTATTTCAACATTGTGGATGATGTCTTCTAAACATGGCAGATATCCTTCTTTCCCTTTTGAAATATTAGCCAAAAAGTCTTTCTTTGCTAATCTATTAGCTTTTTCATACTCGCTTCTGCTGAGACTTCTTGAGGTTCTATACATTACTTTAGCCTCCTTTTTGTGGCTATATATGGGGTAAATACTTATTTTAGAAACTCTACAAATAGTGCCACTTTGCCACGCTCCCCACTTTTTGGGGATATATTTTTATAAGAGTAATTCAATAATACAACATAATAATTAAAATTTCGTTTAAAGGAATTAATTACTTTCTAAATTAAAATGATCTTTGGACTTATCTTTTTATAAGTACAAATTTCTATAACTTCTTTTTTTTCTTCATCGTACTTTATTAATTTGTAAGGTACCGCATTTATTAAATAAGAAATATTATTTAAGAATTTAATTTCGAAATCAAGTTCTTGGAAATCATATCGCGGATGAATATGACCATATATCCAAATTTTTGGAAATGTCTTAAGATAAAACTCCCCCAAGGCTCTTGAGGGGGTATGAGATTGACCGTATTTTTTTATCGTATTTTTTATGTAAGGAGGATTATGTGTAACCATTATTTCGATTTGCCTATACTTATTGCCTTTAAAGATTGTGTTGAAAAGTATCTCTCTTTTAAATTTATTAATATCTCTTTCTTTGAAATAAAAAGGTCTATATCCATGAGCTAGAGCACCGGAAAATCCTGCTACTATTATATCTTTACCTATGAATTTTTTTAAGCTAACTATGCCATGATTTAAAACATAAGCTCCTTTGTATATCTTTGAGAAAGAGTTATTTTCTTCTTCGTATAATTTATAATACTTTTTATCATGATTTCCGTGTACCATCAAGCTAAAGGATGGTTTGAATTCGTCCATCACGTAATCAATGTATTGTGGAGAAAGATCACCCGCACAAATAAGTAAGTCAAACTTTTTCTTGTCTTTATTTATTAAGTATACTTCCTCGTCAGAAATAGCGATTATATCTATCATCATTTTAATTCCTTTTTAATAAGAGATTCTATAAAAGTATTTTATCAAAAAATAGAGATAAGTTGAAATTTTGTATAATGATTTACAACTCATGAGAAAATTGAATGTAATTAGATTTAATTGGTTATAAAAAGGTTTAATCAACTCTTATCGCCTCTGAGCGGATTTTGAAAAAACTAATAAGTCATGTACAATATATTTACTTACAGTAAGAAAATAATTAGTTCAAAGAGGTGATTCGTTTATTACGGAACATAATCATGTAAAAGGGATTAGAAATATTAACAGGTATAAAATCTTAACTTATATCTACAATCATAAAGTAGCAACAAAAGCTGAGATATCGAAAAAATTAAAAATTAGTGCTCCCACGGTATCTAGAAATTTAGAACCATATTTAAATAATCTGGTTTTGACTTCAGGAATGAAAGATAACAAATTAGGTAGAAAAGCTGAGATCTTAGAACTCAACGAAGAATATAAAATACTTGGAATTCAAATTGAAAATGAATTCATAATATATGGAATATACAATTTGAAAAACGAACTTTTAGATTCTAAAAAGAAGTTTTTATCTTATTATGATTCCATAACAGAACTCTGTGCTCAGTTAGAAGACGAACTAAAAAAGCTCAAAACGAATATCTTATCCATAGTGGTGGGAATCTCTGGGTATGTTTCAAAAGATGGAATTATTAATTCTTCTACTTTAAGAATAAATGGTTCCGATATTACCTTACTGGTGAAAACTTTGAAAAAATTGTTTCCGAATACAGTAATTGCCTTTGAAAATGATGCAAACCTTTTAGCGATAAAAGAGAGATTTTATTCAGGTAGAAAAGTGAAGAATGTAGTTTGTATTTATTGGGGAAAAGGGTTAGGAATGGGTTTAATAATTAATGAAATGCTTTATGTTGGTAAAGGTCAAGCAGGTGAGTTAGGTAGTATACTTACTAATGGCAAAACTTTGGAAAAGTACATAGATTCTTCTGAAAAAAATGAAGTTATAAAAGAATGGGTGCGACTTTTAAGAAATATTTATTACGTCCTACAACCAGACAAAATCGTGTTGAATTGTACTCATCAGGAAGAGATGGATGAAATAATAGAAGAATGGGACAAAACATATCCTAATTTCAAGGAGGTTAAAATTCACAAAAGTGAAGAAAATGCCATTGCCGAAGGAGCTGCTATTTTAGCCATAGAATTGTACTTAAAAAAAGTTACAGTAGGATTGGAAGAGGAAAATGCTTACTGAAACTTTTCAGTACAAATTAACTTAAAGAATTCGAAAACTATGAAGTACAGTAATTAACAAGATATTAAACAGGATAAGGAAGCAAAAATATTGGGATGATTATTAGAATCAGAAACCTTCTTTGAAAGATTAATAAATAGTGAAGAAAAAAGCGAAAAGCTGTAAGGATACAGGGACATGGAAGAAAAATAGGTATGAAAGTAGATAATTAAATAACCACAAGGATCTTTTCTATTAGGATAGGAACAATTCTAGTGTTTCTTACCCCTTATGAACGTCAAGAATCGGGGTAAACGAAGAAAGGGGGTGAACCAAATTGATTGAATTTACCAGAATTTCTAAAAATTAGTTTCAACGTTCCTATGTAAGTAAAATTAAATTATACCCACTTCAGAAATAGGTCAAAGCAACGATTAACTAAAGGTAAAGTAAGTTAAGGCAAGAAGAAAAAGAACTAAAATATTGGATAATTATCCAAAATGCTCTTTGAAAATCGAAGTAATTCTTCAAAAAATTGGAAAGTAATTAGAATTGAAGAAGTTTTTAGGGAAAATAGAGATGAAAGAAGTACAGTTAATGAATAACCGTTCATTTGGGAAGTATTGAAGA
>NZ_AZRM01000011.1 GCF_002895605.1 Petrotoga miotherma DSM 10691 | reverse complement strand
GGAGCGGGGCGAAGGGGCGCTATAAATAAATTTTTAGAATTTTTAAATCTAATATTTTCAAAAAAATAATCAGGAGGCGAAAGATGGATTTAAATCTCGATGTTGTACAGTTATATGTTCCTGAAGATACGAATATAATAGTAGGGCAATCACATTTCATAAAAACTGTCGAAGATATCTATGAAAGTATAGTTACAACGAACCCTTCTTTAAAATTTGGCTTAGCTTTCAACGAAGCCTCTGGTCCTCGCCTTGTAAGATACGACGGGAACGATGAAGAGTTGATTAAAGTAGCTATCGATAACGCTCAAAAGATAGGAGCAGGTCATTGTTTTGTGTTAATGATCAAAAATGGTTTTCCGATAAACATCAAAAATCAACTATTGAATGTTCAAGAAGTACTCAATATTTTTGCTGCTACAGCAAACCCTCTACAGATAATTGTAACTGAAAGTGATCAGGGAAGGGGTATATTAGGAGTAATAGATGGATATCCCCCAGTAGGTGTAGAAAAAGAAGCTGACAGAGAAAAAAGAAAAAACTTCTTGCGAGAGGTAACAAAGTACAAAAGATGGTAAGTTCACTGTATAGTTTATTAAGATAAAGGGGAAAACATGTGGATATTTTTTACAATTTTAGCATTATTAATATTATATTTGCTTTTTTTCTGGGTAATTCCTTTTTCATTGAAGGGTGCTATATTTGATCCAAGTAGAAAAAGAGATGTCGAAAAAATGGTTGATATGGCAGAAATAAAAGGAGACGAGATCTCGGTAGATTTGGGATCGGGAGATGGCCGTGTTGTTATAGCCTTCGCTGAAAAAGGTGCACAAGCTCATGGTTTTGAGATAAACCCTTTTTTAGTATTGATTTCAAGGAGAAATATTAGAAGAGCCGGATTAAAAGGAAAGGCGTTTATTCATTGGAAAAACTTCTGGAAAGCAGATTTGTCTAAATTCGATATTATAACGGCTTTTCAAGTGGATTTTGCGATGAATAAATTAGAAAATAAATTAAAAAAAGAACTCAAGCCTGGAGCAAAAGTAATTTCAAATCAATGGACGTTCCCAAATTGGAAATATTCTAAATATGAAAATGGCATCTATGTTTATGAATCAAGAGAATTGCCAACAAAATAGAGGATGGTTTTATGGATCTACATCATGAAGAAAAAGAAAGGACTTTAGATTCTAGACTCCTTCTTTCTGTTATACTGAATTTTGGTATAACTATTGCAGAGATATTGGGCGGAATCTTTTCGAATAGTTTAGCTTTATTATCCGATGCCATACATAATCTAAACGATACTACTGCAATCCTTATAAGTTATATCGCAAGGGTTTTATCAAAAAAGAAACGAGACTCAAAAAGGACATACGGTTATAAAAGGGTGGAAACACTTGCTGCTTTTGTAAATACAGAAATATTAATGGTTATCGCTGTTTATTTACTTATTGAAGGTATAAATAAATTATCAAATCCATCAATCATACAAGGTAACATAATGCTAACAGTTGCTTTTATTGGTTTAACAGGAAATCTAACAACCGCATATTTATTACATTCTGATTCAAAAACAAATTTAAATGTCAAAGCCACTTTTATCCATATCCTTAGCGATACTATTTCGTCTATATTTGTAATCATTGGGGCATTTTTGATCATTTATCAAAAACTTTACATTGTTGATGCTATATTCACTCTTATGATAAGCGGGTATATATTTATAGAAAGTATACCACTACTTAAGAATACTATAAATATATTACTACAAGGAACTCCAACTGATATTGAAATCGGAAAAATAAAAACAAATTTGGAAAAGTTTGATTTCGTAAAAGATGTTCACCATATCCACATTTGGACAACCGATGGAAAAGACAAATATATGGAAGCCCATATAAGACTTCAAGAAAGTTTTGACCAAAATAATTATAAGCTGGATGATTGTATAGATAAATTAAACAAAGTTTTAAAAGAAGAATTTGAAATCAGTCATACCACTTTGCAATTTGAAAAAAATAGATGTTTGGAAGAAAAAAAAGTGACATGAGTGTCTTCAAAATTAGAGGGGGGGAATATGCGTGAGAATAAACCTAGGTGATGTTTTCACCGAACCATTTAAAATAGTTGGTAAAAATCCTGCCATGCTCATACCAGTCTTTATAGGGATTATACTTACTTTACTTTTCGATGCTGTAAGATTTATAGGCCCCATTGCTAATTTTGTATCTTTTATCATTATAGGTATAGGTACGATGTTTTTCATCGCTTGGATCACTATTTTATTTAATCAATATAAAGAAGGGGAAGAAATTGATCTGAAAAAAAGTTTCGCTCAAATTAATCAGCTTCTATTGGAAATAATCGTGCTTTCTATTGTGGTAGGTTTTCTAATATCTCTCGGAACTTTAGCTTATGTTATCCCAGGATTAATATTAGCCCTTTTCTTGATTTTTTCTCCGTGTGCATTGGTGGTTGACAAACTTTCAGTTACCGAGTCTCTGAAAAAGGGTTATTCTTTCGTTTTTAACGGAGAAAACTTTTTACAAATATTTCTACTTTTACTCGTGATTTTTCTTTTGGGAATGATACCTATTGTTGGACTTTACTTATCAATTATTTTAGAATATATTCTTTTACCTTACATTTATGTAGAGCATTCAAAATAGTTGGTTGTTAACTATGTGGTAAAGGGTTTCTAAATCAAGCATTAAAGTTTCTAAAGATAGTATCTAAATAAATAGTTGGAGGTGTTTTCTTTGAATGAAAAAAAGGCTCTTGGTATATTAGAATATTCTTTATCAAAGGAATTAGAAGGAATGCAATTTTACGAATCAAAAGCAAAAACGGTTAAGATTCAACAGGTTAAGGAAACCTTTGAAGATTTAAGTAACATGGAGAAAGGTCACGCAGATTATATAAGTAGTCTGATAAAAGATGTAAAAAGTCATGATTATGTGCATTTCTCACAACCTACTGATGTGGGAAAAACTTTTTCCAAAAGAGCTGCCCAAGAAATAGCTTACCAGGGTGATTTTACGGCAGTAAAATCCGATATTCCTGTATTAAGAATGGCATATCTTATCGAAGAAGATTTCATGAATTTCTATAACAAAGCTGCTGAAAGTGTTGAAGATGAAGAGTTAAAAAAGATACTGATTCATCTAGCCGAATGGGAAAAAGAGCATAGAGATAGGATTTATACACTCTATCAAAAATTATCCAAAGATTATTGGGAACATATGGATGTCGAACCATTGTATTGAAAAATTGAAAAATAAGGGATGCAACTTGCATCCCTTTTTTAAACTATTCGGAGGTCACCATGAAATTCATTCATACTGCGGATTGGCATCTTGGAAAGATAATATATTCCAACTATATGACCTGGGACCAAAAATATATTTTAGACAATTTTTTGGCATATTTATCAAAAACTCCACCTGATGTATTATTGATAGCAGGGGATTTATACGATAGAGGTATCCCACCTTCAGAGGCGGTTATTCTACTGAACGAACTACTCTCAAAAATTGTACTAGAATTAAAAATTCCCACACTTATAATCTCAGGAAATCACGATAGCGATGAGAGACTTGAGTTCTTGAATGGTATACTCTCTAACATGAATCTTCATATCGAAGGTACTTTAAAAAAAGAAGTCAAAAAAATCACCTTTAATGACGAGTATGGTCCCGTTAATTTTTTTATGCTTCCGTATGTTGATCCTCAAAAAGCCAGTGATATATTTGAGATAAATTTTGAGGGTAAAACCCAGCTTTTAAAGCACTACTTAGACAGTATCGATGTGAATGAAGAAGAAAGAAACGTATTGATAGCCCACGAATACATAATGGGTGGATTGAATAGCGAATCTGAAAGGCCTCTATCAATTGGAGGAAGCGAATATGTTGATCCCTCTATTTTTGAAAAATTTGATTACGTTGCCCTTGGACATCTTCACAGACCTCAAAAGATCAAAAATATTTATTACTCTGGTTCTCTTTTGAAGTACTCATTCAGTGAAGCAGACCATGTAAAAGGAATGAACCTAGTAGAAATGAAAGAAAAGGGAAATATAAAAGTTGAAAAATTGAGCTTTAACAGGGCTAAAGATATGAAGGTAATAAGAGGAAGTTTTGACGACGTAATGAAAATGGAGAGTTCGGATGATTATCTTCAAATAATATTAGAAAACACTAAGCCCGTTTATGATGCCATAAACAAACTGAGAGCAAAATTTCCGAATGTTCTATCCCTTGATTTTCCTAATTTAAAAACAAATGATGAAATAAAAACAAGAGATTATAATATAAAGAAAATATCCCCCGTGGATCTTTTTGAATTGTTTTACCAAGAAGTCAAAAACCAAGAACTTTCTTTTGAGGAAAAACAGATAGTGGCAAGTATTTTCAATGAACTCCAAAAAGCAAGCGGTGAAGAAAAATGAAACCAATAAAATTAAAATTCCAGGCCTTTGGTCCTTTTTTAGAAGAGCAAGAAATAGATTTTAACAAATTAAGAAACGATACTTTATTCTTGATTACCGGCCCAACAGGTGCAGGAAAAACTACTATTTTCGATGCAATCTGTTATGCTTTATACGGAAATGGTTCGATGGGCGAAAGAGGAGATGCGATAGCCAGGTCTCATTTTGCAGATGAAAAGACCGACACATACGTGGAATTTGAATTTCAATTCAAAGATAAAATAATCGAAATTTCAAGAACCCCTTCTTACGAAAGATCAAGAAAAGATGGTGAAGGGACCACAAAGCAAAATAGTCAAGCTAGTATAAAGATATATCAAAATGGTCAACTGATACTACATGAAACTGGGGTTAAAAAAGTAAATAGTAAGGTAGAAGAATATTTAGGTTTGAACTATGAACAATTCAAGCAGATAGTAATGATTCCACAAGGAGAATTCAGAAAGTTTATAACAGCCAATTCAAACGAGAGAGCAGAGATCTTTAAGAAGATATTTGACATAAGTATATATGAGCGTTTCGAACAAAAAATAGACGAGATTTTTAAAAATATAGAAAAAGGATTAAAGGCCCAACAGCAAAAAATCAAAAACATACTAGAAACAATAAACCTTGAATCAGAAGAATACAATCAATTGTTGAAAGAAGAAAATATTGACCCTGAAAATCTAATTGATCAATTAACAAAGGAAATTAGAAAAAGAGAGATTTATAAGGAAGAAACCGAAAAACAAAAATCTCAAAAACAAGACAAACTACAAAAACTAAACACAGACCTTGAAAATATAAAAAAGGTAAATGAACTAATTGAAAAGAAAGAAACCCTTAAAAAAGAGATCGAAGAACTCCAACAAAATTCCGAGTATATTCAAGAAAAAGAAGAGCTTCTTAATAGGTTAAAAAAGGCAAAAGAAATCCTTCCATACGAAGAAAGATACATAGAATATTTGAAAGAATTAAATGAAAAAAAGAACCAACTCAAAAATCAACAAAGTATATTAGATGAAAGTATGGAAGAAAAACAACGAATAGACGAGAAGTTACCAGAAATTGAAAAGCAATATCAAAAGATATCCGCTGTTGAAAAAGAAATTGAAGATCTCAATCAAAAATTAGATAAATACGTTGAGTACAAAAACCTAATTAAAGAATTCAATACAAAAAAGGAACTTTATGATGAAAAGGTTAGAGAAAGCCAAGAAAAAGATGAGAAGCTTTCAAAAGCTCAAAAAAAATTGGAACAAAACGAAAAATATATATCAGAAAATGAAGATATAAACGTTGAAATACTTAAAAACGAAATTAGTGCAAATAAAAAATTATTATCTGCAACCAAGGAATTATCTAAAAAATACACAGAATTAGTAGTCTTACACAAGGATTATCAGAAAGTAAAAAAAGGAAAAGAAGAAATGGAGATTGAAATACAAAACTTAAGAGAAGAACAAAGCAAAAAGACTACCGATTTTATAAAATCACAGGCATATACTTTAGCAGCCAATCTAAAAGAAGGAGAACCGTGTCCCGTTTGTGGATCTCTCGTTCACCCCTCTCCTGCCAAAAGTAGTGGGAAATTAATAACAGAAAAAGAACTAAAGGAAATCAATCAAAAATTAAATGAAAAAGAGAAAGAAAAAACAACGATACTAAAAAATTATGAAGACGTATCAAACAAATATTCACAAGAGGTATCTTTATTTAAATCTGAATATAAAAGAATCTGTGAAGAATTACAAATTCCCCAAGAAAGTGAGAATATACACACTCATATACAAAATTTAATAAAAATGCTTAAAGACAGATTGGACCAGCAAAAACAAGAATACGAAAAAAAAATAAAAATATACAACAAAGTCAAATCACTGAAAAACGATAATAAAAAGATCAAAGAAGAAATTAGAGAGTTAGAAGAACAAAGAGAAAAGTTGAGAAAAATAATAGATGAATCGAAATCAGAAATTATAGAAGTAGCAACTAAAATTACAGATCTTAAAGAACAATTAGAGGACAAAACCGAACATGGAATAATAAGCGAAATACAAGAAAAAAGAAAATTTATCCAAGGTATCAAAAACACTTACGAACAAAAAAGAGAAGAAGCTAACAGAATCGCAGAAATAATAAACTCTTCAAAAGGAACAATAAAAACTTTAACCGAAGATATAATTAAATTAGACGACCAAGTAAAAAATGCTGAACAAAAATTCGATCAAATGATAGAAAAAATGGGATTTGAGAACCAACAAGAATATCAAAGAATAAAAGAACAAATTAACTTAATAGAAAGTTTAGAAGAAGAAGTTCAAAAATATAAAGAAGAATTAAAGAATAAGCAGACTCTTCTCATTGACTTAGAAGAATCCACTAAAAACCTAAAAATGATTGAGGAAACACCTTTAAATAATGAAATAGTGCAATTACAAAAGGAAATTGAAGAATTAATAAAAAACGAATCAAATTTAGAATATGAAATAAAACATTTGAAAAAAACAAAAACTAATTTAGAAACTGTGATAAAAGAAATAGAAAAACAAGAAAAGGAATACTCAACTATAAAGAACTTAAGAGATGTCAGTAAAGGTGACAACAACACAAGAATCAGCCTTAGTAAATATGTACTAGCATATTATTTCGAAGAAATATTAGCTCAAGCGAATCTAAGATTGAACAAATTAACAGATGGCAGATATCAGTTGCATAGATCTTCTAAAGTACTTGATGCAAGAAAGAGTGAAGGTTTAGAAATCATGGTTTTTGATATCTACACTGGAAAAGAAAGAGAAATAAAAACACTTTCAGGAGGAGAAAGTTTTAAAGCTGCACTAGCTCTTGCTTTAGGATTAGCCGATGTGGTGCAAAGCGAAGCTGGTGGTATCTCTTTAGATACGATTTTTATAGACGAAGGATTCGGCAGCCTTGACACAAACTCTCTTGATAGTGCAATCGAAGTATTAACAGAGTTAAATAGCTCTGGAAGAATGGTGGGCATAATATCTCATGTAAGTGAATTGAAAGAAAGAATTAATTCAAAAATCGAGGTAATACCAGGAAAAACTGGCAGCTATATAAAGTTTTAAAAAAAAAGACGCCTTTAAAGGGCGTCTTTTACTAACTTGCATAAGATATACTTCTTTTTTCTCTAATTACGGTTACTTTGATTACTCCAGGATATTGAACCTTTTCCTCTATTTGAACAGATATATCGTGTGCCAATTTTTCTGCGACTTCATCTTCAACTTTATCTGGTTGAACGATTATTCTCAATTCTCTTCCTGCCTGTATTGCGTAGGCTTTATCAACGTATCTAAATGATTTTGCAATTTCCTCAAGTTGTTCGATCCTTCGAATGTAATTTTCCAAAGTTTCTTTACGTGCACCGGGTCTAGAAGCCGACAGAGCATCACTTGCAGCAACCAAAACAGCTTCAGGTGTCATCGGGTCAACTTCGTTGTGGTGATATTGTATCGCATTAACTACTTCCAATTTTTCTCCGTATCTCTTAGCAATTTGTCCTCCAACAATAGCATGTGATCCTTCAACTTCATGATCAACAGCTTTTCCTAAATCATGAAATAGAGCCGCTCTTTTAGCTAGTTCAACGTTTAATCCTAATTCACTTGCCATCATTCCAGCAAATTGAGATACCTCTATTGAATGTTCCAATACATCTTGTCCATAACTGGTTCTAAATTTTAACCTACCTAGAAGTTTGATTATTTCAATGTTCGGCTGTTTTATACCTACTCTCATTACCGCTTCTTTTCCTACTTCCTTTATATATTCTTGAGTTTCATTTTTTGATTTTTCATAGAGTTCTTCTATTCTAGCAGGATGTATTCTTCCATCGGCTACAAGCATTTCAAGTGTTCTTTTTGCTATTTCCCTTCGTAATGGATTGAACGAGGATACAACAACTATTTCTGGTGTATCATCAATTATCAAATCAGCACCTGTGAGTTTTTCAAACGTTCTGATGTTTCTTCCCTCTCTACCAATTATTCTTCCTTTCATGTCATCTGTAGGCAAAGATACGGTTGACGTTGTGATTTCGTTGGTGACATCTGATGCATATCTTTGAATTGCAGTAGTGATAACCCATCTGGCATATTTTTTTGATTCATCTTCGTAATAATCTTTTATTTCTTTGAACTTTTGAGCAATTTCTTTTTCGTATTTATCTTTTGCTTCGTTTATTACTATCTGACGTGCTTCTTCTTCGGTCATTTTTGCGATTTCATTTAATTTCGTCTCTAATTCTTTCTCTAATTTTTGGACATTTTCGTGTTGAACTTCCAATTTTTCTTTTAGTTTTTCTAAATTCTCTTCTTTTTTTGCTAAGCTTTCTTCTTTTCTTATTAATCTTTCTTCGTTGGTTTTAAGCTCTTCTCTTTGTTGCCTTGCTTCTAAATCAAATTGTTGTCTAAGTTTATGTATCTCTTCTTTTGCCTCTAGTAATTCTTTTTGTTTTAATGCCTTAGCTTCTTCTTCTGCTTTTTTTAATATTTTATCTATTTCTTTTTGTTTGTTTTTTATTTCAACTTCCAATTCTTCTTTTTTTGTTTTTAGTGTAGAAATAACCCTTTTGTTTCCAATATTAATTCCAACAAGCACTGATAAGATAAATATAGCTATTCCTATAATTATATATACCAGAATTTCCAATTTTAATCACCTCTTAAGTTTTCAATAACACAGTTTATAATGTCTGGCTCAAAACCTCTTCTATACAAGTAAGCTTTAGTTTTGAGAGTGTCTTGTTTTTTGTCATAATAATTTTTTGCCAATTCTAAAGCAATTGCATTTATATCTACTTCGTTTTTAACTTTCTCTAGGGTCTCGAAAATCAAACTTTCATCAACTCCCAACCGTTTTAATTCATGTTGTATAAACATGGGGCCTTTTTTGTCTAGAGTTAACTTGTCATATGCATATAAATATGCAAAAAGTTTGTCATCTATCAAACCGCTCTTCTTGCATTTTTCTATCACTTTGCCAATAACTTCTTCATCAAAGCCTTTTTCTTTTAGACGGTTTGAGAGTTCTTTTTCTGATCTGGCACGATACTTTATTAAATTCAATGCAGATTTTTCAGCCGCTTTTTCATCTTTAGGATTAATTTTT
The DNA here is from genome assembly GCF_002895605.1 of Petrotoga miotherma DSM 10691. Lineage (GTDB taxonomy): Bacteria > Thermotogota > Thermotogae > Petrotogales > Petrotogaceae > Petrotoga > Petrotoga miotherma. The sequence goes on along the minus strand of NZ_AZRM01000011.1, from coordinate 57,420 downwards.
TTGTGCTTCTTCATTTTTCTCTTTTTTGTTCTTTGACGATTTAGATTCGAACTTTTCTATTAGATAATCGGGAATAATTAAATTGTGCTTCTTGCGAATCGTATATTCTAAATAATCAAGTATTTCAGGATTTTCCATGAGATAGCTAATTGAATTGGTTTTACCCTGTCCTAAACTAACTTCTTCACCATCTTCGTTGATATAAGAGAACCAAGCACCTTTTCTTTGAATTAGATCTTCTTCTACTGCTAGATTAAAGATATCGTTTTCTTTTGCGACACCCCGTCCAAAGATCATGTCTACATTTGCCTGTTTGAAAGGTGGCGCAACCTTATTTTTTACAACTTTTAAGGTTGTTTCATTTCCTATCTGATCTTTCCCTTCTCTTATTGCGCTACCTTTTCTTACCTCTACCCTTATCGTAGAATAAAATTTTAGTGCAATTCCTCCCGTAGTGGTTTCTGGGTTACCATACACTACACCTATTTTCATCCTTACCTGGTTTATAAATATTACTATAGATTTGGATTTACTTATACTACCAGCTAGTTTTCTTAGGGCTTGAGACATTAGCCTTGCTTGAAGTCCCATGTGAGAGTCTCCCATAGCTCCTTCTATTTCTGCTTTTGGTACCAAAGCAGCTACAGAGTCTACCACTATTAAGTCTACTATGTTAGATCTGATTAAAGAATCTACAATTTCAAGGGCTTGTTCACCATAATCCGGTTGCGAAACTATCAATTTGTCGACATCTACACCTAACTTTTTAGCATATTCAACATCTAAAGCATGTTCAGCATCAACAAATGCAGCTATACCGTTCAATTTTTGGACTTCCGCTAAGGAATGAAGAGCTAGCGTAGTTTTACCAGATGATTCGTTTCCGAATATTTCTACAATTCTTCCCCTTGGATATCCGCCAACACCCAAAGCTATGTCTAGAGATAAACATCCACTTGGGACAACGGATATATTGCTATTATCCAATCCCTTACCCATTATCATGACCGATCCTGTTCCATGATTTTTTTCTAATTCTTTAACAAGCTTTTCTAACAATTCTTCTTTATTTGTATCTTTAGAATCATTTTTAGCCATTAATGATGACGCCTCCTTCAAAGTCAACAGTGTAAAGTTTTTTATATATTGGGCCTCTCCTTGTGAGTTCAGAAGAGTATATCCCGATAGAATTTACGTATACTTGGATTTGATCAAAAGTTACAGAATTAATTAGTTCTTTCCAATGGTTAGGGAACGATTTAACTCTTCCTACGGTAATATGAGGTAAAAAGTTGGTATCTTTAACTTCTAATTCTGAAAATTTTAGTACCTTCTTTATTTCTTCATACAGACCAATTAAGGTATGATCTTCTTCTATTCCTAACCATAACACCTTTGGTTGAGAATTGTTTTCAAAGAATCCCATTTTATGGATATTAAAATGAAAAGTAGGAAATCCTGATACTCTTTCACCAACTTTATAAGCTAACTGGGCTAACTTTTCCATTTTTTGATCCCCTAAGAAAAACAAGGTTAAATGGACATTTTTTGCTTTTGTCCAATTTGCTTTAAATCCCATCCTTTGAAACCTTTCGATTAAATCAGTCAATAATCTCTCTAATTTTTCATTGGTTTCGATGGCGATGAAAGACCTTAATTTATCGGTATTGTAATTATTTACATTTTTTAGCTGTGTCATATACTAGGACCCCTTTCTTTTTTAAAATTGCTTAGCGGTTTTGACAGTATAATTTACTCCCGATAATAGACTGATTATAACGGTTAAATAGATCAACGTACTAACTAGAAAATTCCAAAGCATCAAGTATATTACAATGATTAAAGCGATTTCTAAGACGGTTTTTAGTTTACCAAATTTATCGGCAGGGACAACAATATTTTTATTTGCAGCTGCCATTCTTAAACCGCTCACAAAAGTATCTCTTGATACAATTATTGCAACAAACCAAGCAGGCAAAACCCCTACACCCAACATCGCAATAAAAACCGAGTTTATAAGTATTTTGTCAGATATTTGGTCAAAAAATTTGCCGATATCGGTAACTTGACCAGTCTTTCTGGCGACATATCCGTCTAACCAATCTGTTAAAGAAGCTATAATAAATAGGACCAAGGCTACGATATAAAATGATTCTCCAAAAACAGTTAAAATAAATATTGGAATGGCGAGGATTATCCTAGAAAAGCTCAACAAATTTGGTATGTTCATATTCAGCGACTTCTCCTTCCAGATCATATTCGTATGATCCAGTGATTCTTACTTTGACGAATTCCCCTAAAGATAGTTCTTTATCACCGTAGTTTTTTATGTACACATTCCCATCAATATCCGGGGCGTCTAAATAGCTTCTTCCGATAAAAACGTTGTCTTCTTTTTCTTCCAAAAGAACTTCTAAAGATTCACCTATATATTTTTCCATGACATTTTTAGAAATTTCACTTTGAACTGCCATTAGTTCATTTTGCCTTTGTTTTTTAATTTGTTCATCAATTTGTTCTGGTAATGTGAATGACTTTGTATTTTCTTCTTTTGAAAATTTAAAACTGCCCATTCTTTCAAATTTTACCTCTTTTACAAAATCTACTAACTCTTCAAAATCCGCTGTTTTTTCTCCAGGGAACCCTACCATTAACGTTGTTCTTATGGCGGATGGATCTTTTCTAATTTTCTCAAATAGTTTTGTTAATTCATTTCTTTTCTTATGCCTACCCATACTTTGCAAAATTTTATCAGAGATATGTTGAATTGGAATATCGAAATAATTTAATACTTTTTCATTTCTGTGTATGCTTTCTATGATTTCTTCACTTAAAAAATCCGGATGTAAATACATGACCCTGATCCAAAATTTTCCTTTTATATTGTTAAGTTTGTCTAGTAAATCAGGTAATGCCTGCTTTTTGTAATTGTCTATGCCGTACAAGGTATTATCTTGGGATACGAGAATGATTTCCTTTACACCTTTGGATACCAAAAATTCTACTTCTTCATTTATTTCTTCGATACTTCTACTTTTCGGCTTTCCTTTGAACGTGGGTATAGAACAAAAGGCACAATTTCTACTACACCCATCCCCAATTTTTACATATGCGTAGTGTGAGACTGGAATCGCTCTAATTTTACAATCATAAAGAGTTTCAGGAATATCATTTTTAAAAAAATAATCACCATTTTCAATTTTTTCAACTATGGTTTTTGGGGACAACACACCATATAATCCATCTATTTCAGGGATATCTTTAAGAAACTCAGTGAAATACCTTTGAATTAGGCAACCTATTGGTATAACTTTTAGATTTTTGTTATTATCTTTTAGGGATATATATTCAAATATGGTTTCGATGCTTTCTTTTTTAGCTTCTTCAATGAAACCACATGTATCTATGAATATATAATCAGCAATTTGAGGATTACTCTCGTATTTGTATCCTTTGTTTTGAAGTAATCCTTTGAATATTTCCATATCTGCATCATTTTTTGGACAGCCTAATTTTACTATGTGAAACTTTTTCATTTGATTCCTCCGATGATTTTATTATAATATACTGCCTTTAAAATCTAATTATATAGATCTAATTATATAGCGCCCCTTCACCCCGCAGCCCGCCCATAAGGAAAAAGGGTTTTACCCCTTCACCCCGCAGCCCGCCCATCTAAGGAAGGGACCGAATGTCCCTTGGACTCTGCAGCTCACCCATAAGGAAAAGGGGACTTTACTCCTTCATTCTGTAACCTGACCACAATCGGCGTCCCGCTTTCCGCACTTTCTTTATATCTATAAATGTCTAATTAGTTATTTAGATTATATCAGATTTTCTTTAAAAAATGAAAAAATTTTAATAATTTAGTTATACATATTTATAATTATCATTTTTGCCAATTTTTACCGACACTAATATCAACTTTTAAAGGTATTTTCAATTTAACAGCATTTTCCATACAATCTTGAACCGTTTTTTTGGTTTCTTCTACGATTTCTTTAGGTAATTCTATTACAACTTCGTCGTGTACCTGAAGTATCAATTTCGCTTCTTTTGGGAGTTTTTTGTATAAATTGATCATAGCCAATTTCATGATATCCGCTGCACTACCTTGGATAGGGGTATTTATGACTATTCGTTTCAACTCTGATTTACCTGTTGTTATGTTTTTCAAAAATCTTTTCCTTCCAAATATTGTTTCAACATAACCTTTTTGTGTTGCAACCTTTAGGCTTGATTCTTGATATTCTTTGACTTTTTGGTAAGTTTTAAAGTATCTGTTCATAAAATCTTTTGCATCTTCTACAGGTATTTTTAAATTCTCGGCTAACCCATATGGAGATGATCCATACACGAGAGAGAAATTAACTACCTTTCCCACCCTTCTCATGTTGTAGTCAACATCATCGATTTTTACACCGAATATTGCAGCTGCGGTTAAAGCATGTATGTCTTCACCTTTGTTAAAAGCATTTATTAAAGTTTCATCGTTAGTTAGATGAGCTAAAACCCTCAATTCAATTTGAGAATAATCAGCACTCAGTAGTACATAATCATCTCTTTGTGCCTTGACGGCGCTTCTTATTCTTTCTCCATCTTCTTCCCGTATAGGAAGATTTTGAAGATTGGGATCGCTGCTACTTAATCTGCCGGTAGCTGTTCCCGTTTGGTTGAAAGATGTGTGAACCCTTCCAGTTTTTTTGTTAACTAATTTTGGTATAGCGATTATGTATGTAGAGAGAAGTTTTTGGTATTTCCTGTATTCTAAGAGTTTTTCTATTATTGGATGTTCATCTCTTAGGGCTTCTAAAGAATCTGCATCTGTTGAATATGATCCGCTCTTAGTTTTTCTTTTTCCCTTCAATCCTAAGTTTTCAAAAAGTAATTCTCTAACTTGTTTTGGCGAGTTTGGATTGAAGTCATAACCGACAATTTTTTTCATTTCATTCATTAGCGAATTCAGCTTCTTGTCGTATTCCTCTTCCAATTTTTTAAGTTCTTTTAAATCAAAATACACACCATTCATTTCCATTTCTGATAAAACATTTATAGTTGACACTTCAATTTTTTCAAACAATTCATTTAGTTCAAATTCTTCTAGTTTGGGCATTAATACTTCAAATAGTCGATATGCAATATCCGCGTCTTCTGCTGCGTACTCAACAACTTTTTTCTTATCGATATCTCCAAGGGTTAACAGTTTGATATCTTTTCCCATAACTTCTTTATATTTAGTTGTTTTATAATCCAAATATTCTTTGGCGAGATCATCCATATTGAACCTTCTGCTATCCGGATTCAACAAATAAGCAGCTATCATACTGTCAAAATATACTTTGTTTAATTCAATTCCATTTACTTTCAAAACCGTTATATCGTATTTTAAATTTTGGCCAATGACCTTTTTATTGTTTAAAAGATTGACTATCTCCTTTGTTATTTCCCACCTGTCTTTTTCTTTGTACAGATACAAAAAATATCCTTCAAATGGGTTCCAGCTTAAAGCGATTCCCACTATATCTGCTTGATATGGATCAAGAGAAGAAGTTTCAAGGTCAAAAGATATTATTTCATATTTCTTTAAGGTTTTTAATAGTTTTTTGTAGTCGTGTGCGTTATATTCGTAATACTTACCTTTTGATGAATAATCTTTTTTTTCTGTTTTTGTTTTCATTACCATTTTAGAGGAGTTACTAGATGTGTCAGGTACATCTAACTCTTTTAATATTGAATTAAACTCCAACTTTTTGAGAAAATCTCGTAGGTCGTCTTTGAATCCTTGATATATAATTTCTTTATCTTCAAATATTTCATCTATCGGTGCATCTACCAACAATTGGACTAATTTTTTACTCAGATATGCGGTTTCCTTTTCGTTTTTTAGTTTGTTTTTTGTAGATCCTTTTATTTCATCCAAATGTTGATACAAATCATCTAAATCCTTGTAATCTTGCAACAATTTTTGGGCTGTTTTTATTCCAATGCCTTTTACTCCTGGGATGTTGTCAGAACTATCCCCCATCAAAGCCAGTAAATCAGCTATTTGTTCTGGAGGAACCCCCATCTTTTTTTCTACTTGGTGTGCATCGTAGAAAACCATTTCTGTTATTCCTTTTTCTGGCCTCAAAATATATACATTATCCTTAACAAGCTGCATCATATCTTTATCCGAGGTGATTATATAAACCTTCTCATAGTTTCTTTTCTTTTTTGACACTATCGTGGCTATAACATCGTCGGCTTCGTAATTATCCATAGCCACTAATTTTATACCTAATTTTTCCACCATTTCGTATATGTACGGGATCTGTTGTATATATTTTTCGGGTGTTTCCGGTCTTTGGGCCTTATAGGTTTTTAGCAATTCATTTCTATAAGTAGTGGTTTTTTTGTCCATAACAAATATTATTGAATCTTCGCCTTTTTTAACGTATTCTTTGAGTAACTTTAGAAGCATTCGAGCTACTCCGTAGATAGCGTTTGTCGGCAAACCATCCGAAGTGCTCATCCAGTCCCCCAGCGCAAAAAAAGCTCTATATGCTATTCCTGAGCCGTCTATTAAGTATAAATTTGCCATGTGAAACACCTTCTTTTCTTTTGATTTTTCACTCAATTAAAATTAATTTATATTTTCCGGTCTTTTCATCTGGCTTGATATCTTCCACGATTTTTACATCAAAATTGACGTTTTTCATTTTTTTCTTCTCTAGGATATCGGTAAGTTTATTTCTAACTTCTTCTACGATTTTATCTGAATATTCTTTTTGTGAAACGACTATTTTAAAGACAAAAAATGATTGATTCTTTTGAACGAATTGAAACTTAGTCACTCCTTTAACAAAAAATTCAGCTATAACGATTGAATGAATGAAGTCTTTTTCACCGTTTTCATTTATAAAAAATGGAATTAACTCATTTCTTCCAATAACTTGTTCAATCTTTGTAAAGGGCCATTTCCTTTCGTTATTTTTTGATTTTTTTAGGATATCTGTTAATTCATACCTTATTATAGGTTGGGTGTAATTGTACAAGTTTGTCAAAATTGTTCTATCCTCTTTGATTTCAATGTAAACTGCATCATCGTATATGTACATACCTTTTAAATCTTCCCTAGAAACACCCATCGCCAATGACTCAGAAGTTGCATAACTATCCACTATTTCAGCATCCTTCCAAATCTCTTTTAAAAACTGTTTCACATTTTTTAATAAAGGTTCTCCTCCACAAACTATCACTTCTGGGTGAATATTCAAAAGACCTTCATTTTGAAACTGAGCCAAAGATCTTATTCCAAAGGGATACCCTGTGAGATTATCAGGTTGAAAATCGTTAAGCTTTTTTAAGTAGGTTTTGATAGGTTTGTTTATATCCATTACCATGTAATCTTTATAGAAAAACTTCTCAGGTTGATTTAGTGGAGAGAGGAACAAACTTATGGCAGCATAATGTCCATCAACTGCGCCTATAAAGGCATATTTCTTTCTTTTGAGAGTAAAATTTGAAAACATCCTTGTTGAAATAGCTTTAATGAAATCCCATTCTCTTTCACTATACAAATAATATCCAACCATTCCGGTTGTTCCAGAACTGTGTATTACATGATACTTGTTAAAAAGTAAAGAAGTTGGATTCGGATTATTTTTTAAAAAGTTTTCCACTTTGCTTTTAGTAATTTGGTTATCTTTAAAGAACTTATTAAAATCATCAATTATAAGGTTTTTATTGATCATTGGTAATTCGTTTATGGGAATCTCTTTCAGCATGTTTTCTTTTATTCCGTAAGATCCATAAAAATCTTTATAAAAAGGTATTTTTCTATAGGCATATTTTAATATCTTTCTAAATTTCTTTTCTCTTAATTCTAATATCTTTTTTCTTGAACAATTAAGATTTTTACGTAGAGAGTAATAATAGTAAACTGTTCTTAGAAAACTCATATTCTCAAAATTCTTTCAAAAAATAATCCAAGTGGTCTTCGCCATATATTACAAATCTGATTTCCTTTAAAAATTGTGGATTGGTATTTATAAAATCATAGACTGCTTTTTTGTAAACTGGAACCGCTTTTTCTATTGGATAACCGTATATACCAGCACTTATTGCAGGCAAAGCTATTGAATTTAATTTTAATTCTTCTGCTTTTTTCAAAGAATTGAACACGGCATCGTACAATAACTTTTCTTCTTTTTGACTGCCTCCTCTCCAAATAGGCCCAACGGCGTGAATTATGTATTTGCATTTTAGTTTTCCTCCAGTTGTAACAGCAACTTTTCCCGTTTCGACTTTACCGTATTTTTTAATGTATTCGTTCGATTCTTTTTGAATATCTGGTCCTCCTTTTCTTGATATTACTCCGGCTACTCCACCACCATGTTGCAAATGTGAATTAGCAGCATTTACAATGGCGTCTGTTTCTTCGATAGTTATATCACCAGATACCAATTTAATTTCAACGTTATCGACTTTTATTTCTTTTATAATTTTGTTCATGCATTAACGCCTCCTAAAAAGATTAAATTTGTATTGTCTTTAGTAACTCTAAAACTTGTGTTAGCGTCTATTCACCCATACGTTAAGGGGTAAACCCCTTAAGATCCCCAAGTTCAGAAGCAAAGTTTATCATCAAAAAGCTTTTTGCACAAGACTGCAAAAAACATAGTTTGCATACTGCAGCAAACGCTCCCCACCCATAAGGATTAAAGAGTCTTTTCAACCATTATAGTTAATGTTTCTTTTATTATATCAAAAGTTAGTAGACTACCCCAAATTAAAATCGAATAATGAGAAAATAAGAGATTTTTGATAATAATCACAAATAACCGCCTATAATCAATCGTAATCACGAATAATCAGATTTTGAAAATAATATTTTTTTCTGTATAATAAAAATGAAAATTTTCTTTTTATTTTGTATTTTTGGAAAAATTTTTTAGTAGTAATTAATACCAAAATTAGGGGAGGTGTGTATGGTGAAGAAACTTACAGTGGTTATTTTAGCAGTGCTTGTTAGTGCGATGGTGTTCACTCAAACGATTACGTTTTGGCACACTCAGGTAGAAACAGACAGGCAGCAAAGGATTAGAGCCTTAGCACAGATTTTTGAGGCACAAACGGGTATAACCGTTAATTTAGTACCTATTGAGGAAAATGAGATCCTAGAACAGATTCCAAGAGCAGTTCAGGCTGGAACCTTACCAGACGTTGTGGAAGGTGGCATTTCTCCTATACTGTTGTTGGGAAGCCAAGGTTTTATGGATACAGAACTGAATGCAAAGATCATCGAGGATTTTGGTGATGTTTATGAAGGCGTTTCAAGATTGATGCAGGCACCAGATGGAGGATATTATGGCGTACCTTTCCATGCTTGGGTTCAAGGGATTTGGTATAAGGCGAATTTGTTTGAAGAAAGAGACCTAGGAGCTCCAACGTCTTGGTATAATATACTTACAGCTGCTAAAGCGTTAAACGATCCTGCTAATGGTTTCTATGGTTTAATATTGCCTAAGAAAGCTGACGCTTATACGGAACAGGTCTTTTCTCAAATTGCTCTTTCAAATGGTGCAAGACCAATTGATAAAGATGGAAATATTCTTTTCAATACTCCCGAGATGATCGAATCATTTAGATTTTATAAAGAACTGGGAAAATATTCCAGGCCTGGTTTTACGGCTGTTCCCGAGGCATTAAATGGTTATTTGAATAATGAAGCCGCTATGGTATTTTATTCCACTTATATAATGGACGATATTGCGGTGGAAGAGGTTCAAAAAAATCGAGTAGAACACTTTGATCCTAAACTTGTTGAAAATACAGGGTTTGCAAATTTTATGGTTAACATAAGACCTTCTTCATTTGGAGAAGTTGTTGGATTGGGTATACTTAACACATCCGATAACAAAGATGCTGCAGAACAATGGGTAAAATTTCTCATGAGTGGTAGCAATTACATCTACTGGTTGCACATGGCACCTGGTGGAATGAATCCAACAAGAAGTTCTATAGCACAGATGGACGAATTTTTAGATAATCCTGTTTTAGAAAGATATGGGAAAGATCAAATAACTACGATTATTTCTGCATTAGATACTGTTGAAAGATTTGAGTTCATGGAAGGAGAAATCATTGAGGAAATGAGTATCCTATCTGGTAACTTTGTAATTGGTAGAGCAATCAATAGGATGTTTGCAAACGATTGGACACCACAACAAACCGCTCAATGGGCACAAGAAGAAGCCGAAAGATTATTAAGTGATTAAAAGCGTATTAGCTATTAAAAGGGGAATACTTTATTCCCCTTTTTTACTAAAAATGGGGAGGAGAGAAGAATGCAACGATTTAGAGAGTTATCTCCTTTAAAGAAGAAAGAAGCAACTTTTGGGTGGAAGTTAGTATCACCTGCCGTTATTTTGATAGGTCTTTTTATTATGTATCCTGTTTTATACAATATTTACTTGAGTTTTTTTGAAGTATCCCTGACACCGGGAGTACCGAATAAGTTTGTTGGTTTTCAAAATTATAGAGAACTGTTAACCGATCCTACCTTTTGGAATTCCTTTGGTATAACTATGTTGTTTGTTTTGATTACTGTTGTTGGAAGTATTTTAGTTGGTTTAGGGGTTGCTTTGCTTATGAATAAAGAATTTCCCGGCAGAGGTATAGTAAGAGCCCTAATATTGTTCCCATACGTGGCCCCAGTTATTTCCACCGTTTTTGCATGGCAATATGTTTTAATGCCTTTAAATGGCCCTTTAACAATACTTTTAAGTAATTTAGGTATCATGGATGTGACAAAGGATCTTGTTAACGATCCAAATAACGCATTCTTAGTTGTTTCATTTTACAGCATTTGGAAGAATTTTCCCTTTATTTATTTAATGATTCTATCCAGATTACAATCGATATCTCAAGATTATTATGAAGCGGCTGATATTGATGGCGCCAATGGTTGGCAAAAATTCCGTCATATTACTTTACCAGAATTATACTATGTAATAGGTTCTTTAGTTCTCTTAAGAGGGATATGGAATTTCTACAAATTTGAAGAGGTATACCTATTGTCGAAAGAGGCGAGAACTCTGCCTATATATCTATATGAAAAAGCTTTTACGGGACTGCCGGAACTTGGAGTTGCAGCAGCGATTGCAACGGTCCTCTTTGTAGTTATGATGGTACTCATATCCATCTATGTGAGGAAGGTGTTAAAATGGTAGTAAGAAAAAGATCTTTTATAAAAACATTTTTATTTTGGTTTTTTATAGCTTTAGTTGTAATATTTGTTTCCTATCCTTTTGCATATATGGTTTCGGTTTCCTTTAGATATGATTCCGATGCATTCGATCCAGGATTGATTCCTGAGAATCCAACGTTGTCACAGTATGCTCAACTCTTAGGCCTTCAGGAGTCAATTAGACAACAAATGAGCGAAGAAGAACAACAACTCATGGGACTTTTAGAGTCTCTTCCGGAAGAACAAAGAGAGCAAGTCCTTCAAAATATACAATCATCAAGACGGCGTGAATCATTTCCTTTTTTAAGATGGTTTGGTAATAGTTTACTATTGGCGGGATTGAGTGCTTTAACGAGTTTAATAATAGGTATATTTGGTGCCTATTCTTTCAGTAGAGTTTGGTATCCGGGAAGAACTTTCGTTCAAAGAGGGGTATTGTTGGTATATCTAGTCGGTGGAGTGATACTATCGGTACCCTTGTATGATTTGTTCGTAAGAATAGGATTAACTAATTCAGGGGGAACCTCAATGTTTGCTTTGTATATTATATATATAATTCAGACGCTACCTGTTTCAATGTACATGCTTGGTAATTATTTCAGGACGATTCCTGAATCAATTGAAGAGGCAGCCTTAATTGATGGTAGTACAAGAATAGGTACTATTATGAAGATAATTATTCCTCTATCAATGCCTGCTATAATCACAGTCTTTATATACGCCTTTATGATAGGATGGAATGAGTATTTGTTTGCTTCTATCTTCATAAGGCCCTATCCTGGAGCTTATACGCTGCCCGTAGGTTTGAGAGAGATTTTCTTTTCTGAACATGCCGTATGGGCTAAAATGATGGCGGCCTCCGTATTGACAGCCGTTCCAGTCATTGTATTGTTTATGACCGTAGAAAAATATCTAACGGCAGGTTTAACTGCTGGTGGAGTCAAAGAATAAAGTTGAAAGTGCGACAAAAAGGAGGAAGTTAAAATGTCAATATTTTTTGATTATAAAATTTTACAAAATTTACCTAAAAGGGTAAAAGTAGTTGTGGGTATTCCGAGCTATAATAATGCTGAAACGATTTCTTTTGTTTCTGAAACTGCTGCAAAAGGAATATTTGAATATTTTGGTTCTGATGGGTTAATTGTCAACGCTGATGGGGGTTCAAAAGATGGAACAAAAGAAGTTTTTATGAAAACAGAGACAAAAAATGTCCCCAAGATCGCTTACGATTATATAGGTTTACCGGGCAAAGGGAGTGCCATGCTTTCTGTGATAGAACTTGCTAAAAACTTAGATGCTAAGGCGATTGTATTTTTAGATTCTGATTTAAAAAGTGTTCGACCATGGTGGATAGAAAGATTAACTGGTCCAATAATGAAGGGACTTTCCGATTATGTTACGCCTTATTATGTGAGGCACAAATACGACGGTACAATCACAAACCAAGTATGTTATCCTTTGGTTACTTCTTTGTTTGGTCAAGCTGTAAGACAACCGATAGGGGGAGATTTTGGGGTAGGTAAAAATATGATCGATGTTTATTTGAAAACCGCTTTAAGTGTTGCCAAAACAGATGTTGCAAGGTTCGGGATAGATATTTGGATGACTACAAATGCCATACTTAACTCCAATAAAAAGGTTTATCAAGCGGCCTTAGGTGCAAAAGTTCATGATCCAAAAGATCCAGGAGCTGATCTATCCCCTATGTTTAAGCAGGTAGTTGGAACGTTATTTGATATTATTGTAGATAGCGTTTCCAAATGGAAAGATATCGATTCTATTGAAGAAGCCCCAATATATGGTGAAATACCTCAAGTTGCTGTTGAACCTATCAACATCAACATAGAAAATTTGAAAAAGCAACTTTTAGAAGGATTAAAAAATGAAGAAACCAAAAGATTGGCAAATGATCATTTGGAAACCATAATGGAAAAGAAGAAATTACCACTTCAAACTTGGGTGGATATCTTATTCAATGCATTAATAGAGTATTCAAAAAACAAAGACAAAAAGTTGGTGGAATCCTTAGTGCCCCTCTATTTTGGTAGAGTAGCTGATTTCGCTGAATTGACAAAAGATATGAATGAAGTAGAAGCTGAAAAAGTTATCAGAGATCAAATAAAGGTATTTAAGAATAAAAAAGTTGAATTGATGAAAAAGTTATAGTCGATTAGAGGTGACGAAGTTGGTAACTTCCAAGATTAAAGGGATATACAATTCTTTAACTGATAAGGAAAAACAGGCAGCTCAGTATATAATCGAAAGGCCTGCCGATGTAATACACTACAGCATCACTGAATTATCCAATTGGGCAGGAACTAGTGAAACTACTATATACAGAGTTTTAAAAAAGGTTGGCTACTCGGGATATCAAAAATTTAAGTTAGAATTAGCAAGGGAATTGAGCGCTCCTACACTTGAATCAAAAGAGTCGAAAGATCTTTTTGATATGATTTACAATAAAGCTGTAAATTCCTTAACTGATATTCTAAGGCAAGCAGATAGGGATAAAATTACTCGAGCCTCCGAAATAATACTGAACAGTAAAAAACTGCTATTCTATGCGGTAGGAAGATCTTTTCCTATTGCTTTAGATGCTTCTTTGAAGTTTGCTGCCCTAGGATTTGCCTCTACTGCATATTCTGATCCACATATGCAAGTTATCGTTGCTTCCAATCTGGAAAAAGATGATGTAGTAATTGCTGTCAGTCATTCTGGGGTTATAAGAGATACTTATAAATCCGCACAAGTAGCCAAAGACGCTGGTGCCTTCACTATAGGTATAACTGCTGGGGTTAACTCACCTTTGTCAAAAATAGTCAATCTCGTTTTATATACTTCAGCTGAAATGCCTCAGGAAAGTGAATTCACAGTAAGCAGAATCGGAGAAATGTTTATGGTGGAACTTTTATACAACTCTGTTGCTTCTAGAATGTCCCTTAAAAACAAAGAAAGTAGAATAAGTCAAGCAATGAAGACAAAAAGATTCAATTAACAAATAAGGGGGGTAATGCCCCCCCTTATTTCGTTACGATAGTTCCCGTTTTTCCTTCCAATGCATCAACCAATTTGGTTAAATCTGTGATTAAAGCAGGTCTTCCAGTTTTCTGAACGAAATTTATGCACGCCTCTATCTTCGGCAACATACTCCCTTTTGAGAAGTGCCCTTCTTTCATATATTGTATTGCTTGGTTTACAGTCATTGACGAAATAGATTGTTGATTGGGTTTATTAAAATTTATAAATACTTTTTCTACAGCGGTTAGAATTATGAACTCATCAGCATCCAATTCTATAGCTAACAAAGCAGAGGCTCTATCCTTGTCTATGACACCTTCTACGCCTTTTAATTTATCCACTTCTTTTATTACTGAGATACCTCCTCCACCTGCTGCTATGGTTATATTGTTGTCTCTTACCAATTTTTTAATAGCTCTTATCTCTATAATCTCTAACGGTTCTGGAGAGGGTACTACTCTTCGCCAGCCTCTTCCAGCATCTTCTACCATACTCCATCCTTTTTCTTTAATGAAAGTGTCAGCTTCTTCTTTGGTGTAAAAAGGTCCAATAGGTTTTGAAGGATTGTAAAAGGCTGGATCATTTTTATCAACAAGTACTTGGGTAACGATACTTGAAACATCTTTTTCAATATGTTCTGCTGTTAAAATATTTTTTAACGTTTGAGAAATCATGTATCCTATATATCCTTGAGTCATAGCTCCATTAACATCTAGAGGAAAGGGAGGAATAAACTCTTTGGCTATATCTTGTTGAACAAGAATGTTTCCTACTTGAGGGCCATTTCCGTGTGTTATGACTATTCTATAATTTTTTTTTACTAGTTCAACTAGGCATTTTGCCGTGTTCTCTAGGTTTTTTAGCATATTTTGAGCGGTTGGAGATTCTTTTGGTTGGGATAACGCATTTCCACCTATTGCTACAATTGCGAGTTTTTCAGCCATTCGTATCAACCTACCAACGTTGCTACCATAACTGCTTTTATGGTATGCATTCTGTTTTCTGCTTCATCAAAAAGTTTTGAGTATTTACTTTCAAACACTTCATCCGTAACTTCCATTTCTTTAATACCGTATTTCTGGTAAACATCGTATCCCATCTCGGTTTTTGTGTCATGAAAAGAAGGTAAACAGTGCAGAAAAATAACGTCGGGATTGTTGGTCTTTTTTATCAAGTCCATATTTACTTGGTAAGGTTTAAGTAAGTTGATCCTCTCTTGAACCTTACTTTCTTCTCCCATAGAAAACCAAACATCTGTATAAATTACATCTGCGTTAACTACACCATCAAGTGTGTCTGTGATGGTAATTTTTCCGCCGTTTTCGCTAGCTGTCTTTTCCATTTCATTTATCAGTTCTTCACTTGGGAAAAGTTCCTTTGGAGAGATAATCACAAAGTCCATCCCTATTTTAGAGGCGCCTATCATTAGGGCGTTGGCCATATTGTTTCTTCCATCTCCAACGTACACAAATTTGATCTTATTAAGAGGTTTTTCGAAGTTTTCCATAATAGTTAGGAAATCTGCCAAAACTTGGGTGGGATGATCTTCATCGGTTAAACCATTCCACACGGGAACACCTGAATATTTTGCTAGAATTTCCACAGTTTCCTGCTTGAAGCCTCTAAATTCTATGCCATCGTAAAATCTTCCTAAAACTCTTGCAGTATCTTCTATTGATTCTTTCTTACCCATTTGGCTGTTAGTTAGAAATGTAACGTTTGCCCCTTCATCGAAGGCAGCTACTTCGAAGGCACATCTTGTTCTAGTTGATGTTTTTTCAAAAAGCAAAACTATGTTCTTACCTTTTAATAAATCGCCTTTAATACCCATTCTCTTTTTGGCTTTTAGATCTTTTGAAAGTTCCAAAAGATACTTCACCTCTTCGGGGGTAAAATCTTTCAACGTTAAAAGGCTTCTTCCTCTTAAATTGATAGGCATGTTTCTTTAATTCCTCCTTTTTATTCTTCCAACACTTTTTTAAGTTTTTCAGGTTCTACCCTGAATGCTGACCCTTTACCTTGGAAAAAATGATGTTTTTCTATTAAGTGAAGCGATAATTCTGTGATAAGAAGTTCTTCGTTATTATCTAAATTTTTAATTCTTAAATTAACTTTTCTAAAAATACCGTCTTCAAAGGGACAAGGTAAATGCCCTCTAGCTTCGTCAACTTTTATAAGCCATTTATTATCAACGGTTACAGGTTCTTCAAAGGCTTCTTTCCCTTTCTCGAAAAGATATCTAATCTTTTTAATGTCATCTTGTAAATTTATATTTAAAGACCTAATTTTTTCTTCATCGCTTTCAATTATATCAACCAAAAGTCTTTCATCATTACCCAAAAACCCATCTGCAGTTATAACTCCTGGTCTCATATTTTCAACTGCTTTCTTTAAATCTTCAGTCATTTTCATTGAGGAAAAGCACCTCCTTCTAATTATGCGAACTTGTCGTAATATATTTCATTTTCGGATATGCCGTTCTCTGTCATTACTTTAATACAGGCATTTATCATTCCGGGGCTTCCGCATAAATATCCTTCCTTTTGGGTGTTTTGATCCATTTTTTCTTTAAAATATTTTCCCAATACATCTGTTATAAGTCCCGTTTCGCCTTTCCAATTATCTTCAGGTTGAGGTTCTGAAAGTGCTGGAACAAAATGGAATCTGTCCCATTTCTTTTCCATGTCTTGAAAGAAATCCACATAATAAAGGTCTTTTAAACTTCTTGCTCCGAAAAATAACCACACATTTCTGTTGGTTATTTCCCTTTCGAACATGTCTGCAACGATAGATTTTATCGGAGCTAACCCTGAACCTCCCGCAACGCATATCATATCTGCATCTGTATCTCTCATGTAAAATTCACCAAAAGGACCAACTAATTCTATTTGATCATTTTCTTTTAGATACTTATGAACATAAGTTGTTGCGATTCCGCCTGGGACAAGTCTGATAAAAAATTCGACAGAATCTTTTTGACTTGGAGATGATGCAATGGAATATGCCCTTTGCGTATATTCGTTTATTTTCTCGTAGGGAGGTATAACCAATTGCATATACTGCCCAGCTTTAAACTCAATTTCATTGGGTTCGACAAGTTTAATTTTAACTTCTTTTATATCATACGTCAAATCATTTATTTTTTCAACTACACCATTAAAAATTTTTGCAGAAAATAGTTCTTCTGGAATTTCTATGGCTATGTCAGATTTTACTTTAACTTGACAAGATAGTCTTATATTTTGTTTCATTTCTTCTTCGTCTAAGAGGGGTGCTTCTGTGGGTAAAATTGGTCCTATATCTGATAAAACTTTCACCTTACATGCCCCACAACTTCCCCTACCACCACATGCTGAGGGAATAAATATTCCTTGCTCAGAAAGAGTGGTAAGTAGTGGAGCACCTCCATTTACCTTTAACTCCTTTTTTCCGTTGTTGATATCAATCTTAACCTCGCCATAATTGTTGACTATGCTATCAACTACCACAATCATTGCAGCTAAAACCGCACTTAATCCTCCTATTAAAAATGAAGCAGCTAAAATTGTATTCACATCAATCACCTCACTGTACGTTTAACATACCCGAAAATCCCATGAAAGCCATCGCCATAAGTCCAATCGTAATTAAAGTAATTCCAGGTCCTTTTAAAGGTCCGGGTACGGGAGATTTATCAACCTTTTTTCTTATTGCGGCTAGAGATACGATCGCTAACCACCAACCTAACCCCGAACCAAGTCCAAAGATAACTGATTGGAGGAAATTATAATTTCTAATCTGCATAAAAAGGGCTACACCCAATATAGCGCAATTGACGGTGATTAATGGAAGAAAAATACCTAAGCTCATGTATAAGTTAGTTGACATTCTCTCTATAACCATTTCTGATATCTGTACTATTGCGGCAATGACTATTATGAACACTATATATCTTAGATATTCTAAACCAAAGGGAATCAACAAGTAATGATAGACAAGCCAATTAATTGCGGTAGTTATAGTCAAGACAAAGGTTACTGCAAGGCCCAACCCATTAGAAGAAGTGAAATCCTTTGAAACCGATATAAAGGAACACATTCCTAAAAAATTTGCGAGAAGTATGTTGCTTGTAAAAATAGAAGCAAAGAATAAAGATATCAAACCTACGTCAGGGGACATTATTTTTTAACCTCCTTTCTAAACATGTAACCTTTGAGTATCCATATGAAAACAGCTAACATAAAGAAAGCACTTGGAGGCATAACCATTATAGTCCAATTTACAAAATTATCTGGTAATATTTGAAGTCCAAAAAGTGTTCCAAAGCCCAATAACTCTCTCACAAATGCCACCATCAAAAGAATATACATATACCCTATTCCAGTGGTCAAACCATCCCACAACGATAGCAGCGGAGGGTTAGATTGAGCAAAAGCCTCTGTTCTTCCCATTATTATACAATTAGTAATGATCAAGCCTACGTATGGTCCCAAAGCTCTACTGACTTCAGGTACATAAGCCCGTAGGACGATATCAACAATTATAACATAAAAAGATATTATCAACGTTTGGGCTATCATTCTGACTTTCCTAGGAATGAAAGATTTTAACAAAGAAACCGTCAATGCGGATAATCCTGTCACAAAAACAACTCCAAGAGTCATGATGGATGTGTTTATTAATGTGTTAGTTACCGCTAATGTGGAACATATCCCGAGTATTTGGATGAATACAGGATTGTTATACCATAAATTATCTTTAGCAATTGCTATCCAATTTTTCTGAGCCATTAACTATTCACCCCCAGAATATCTCGCAGATTTGAAATCGTTTCGTTTACAATTCTTTCAATAGACTCAGAAGTTCTTGTGGCGCCGGTTATTGCATCGACTTGTCCATTTTCGTATTCGTAGTCTCCACCGTCTTGTCCTGTTACTACTTTTATTTCACCATCTATAATTTTAAGACCCGAAAACTGTCTTTTGAACCAATCTTCTTCTATTCTTCCTCCTAATCCTGGCGTTTCGTTTTGAGAGATAAAGTCAATACCAACAATTCTAGAAACATCTTCGTTCACAGCTAAAACACCGGTTATAGTTCCCCATAGCCCACTGCCTGTGAAGATAGTAGCATATATATTTTCGCCGTTTACTTCAGTTGTATATAATTGAGAGCCATTAATATTTACAGTTGAAACTATAGAGTTATATTTTTGAAAAGCTTCTTCATCACTTTGATAAGATATGCCCATTGCAGATAAAATTGCCTTAATTTGGAATAATTCTTGATTCCTTTCTACCGTATCTTTTGTTAGTTCATTTGCTACTGCTAAAACGAAAACAAATACAAAAGAAATAATAAATGTGAATATAACAGTATAAACTCTACCTTCCCTTTTCATGCTTTCACCTTCTTTCTAGTAAAAGCTGTATCTAACAAAGCAACAAAAGTGTTACCCATTAACACTCCAAAACTTGTACCTTCTGGGAAAAGAGAAAACGTTCTGATAAGTATAGCTGTAACTCCTATTATAATTCCATAAAACCATTTAGAAGTTTCATTTTTTGGTGCGGTTACAGGATCTGTTGCCATAAAAACGGTGACAAACATGAAACTTCCAGAAAGCAAGAATTCTATAGGATAAGAAGCTTCCTGTATGCCGATTAAAGAGAAAAAACCTGTCAACAAAGAAGCACTCAAGAATGTGGATAACATAATTTTCCAACTGGCGGTTTTTGTGGCGATGAGATAAATTGCAGCTATGAGTATTAGAAATATAGGTCCCTCTCCCATTGAGCCGGATCTAAGCCCAAAAAATAATTCAAACAGGCCGAAACTTTGTCCGTTTGCTAAAACTTGAAGAGGTGTTGCTGAGGTTAAGATATCGGATGCAGCTCTCCCAAAATTTCCCGGTTGAAGCCATGATTGGGTCATGATATTTGGAAAGGTTATGTAAATAAAAAGTCTACCGGCGATAGCTGGATTGAAAATGTTTCTTCCAAAACCTCCATAAACTTCTTTTGCAAATAAAACACCAAAAATAATCCCAATGCTGGCGATCCACCAAGGCGTTGCAGGAGGAAGGGATAAGACAAATAAAGTACTGGTAACCAATACTGCTTCTGTAACTTTACGTTTTTTTCTTTTTTCCATAATGTATTCTGTCAAAATCCCAAAACCATACACAAAAATAGATAAAAAAATCAATCTCCATCCGTACATGTAAAAAGCAAAAGCGTATACAGGTATCAGCGAGTACAGTACCCTTCTCATCATAATTTGCTTTTGAAAAAAGCCTGATGCCACACGAACACCCCCTTAATTAAATCTAAATTAATAAATCTATTGATATTTTAACATATATAACCTTAGATATCAACGATTCATTTTATCATTTCATAAAAATTAAAAAAGGGCGAAAAATTTCGCCCCTTTGATCTTTTAAAGATTATTAATTTTGATATAAGACGTAAACAGATAAAGGTGATACTTCGATTGTTCCTTCCACTACATCCAGTGTTTCGGTACCTGCTGTATCTTCATTTACAACTAAGTTCCATTCACCTTCAGGTAAAGCGATCTGAACTGAAGATTCTGGTTCTGCATTGTAAACAACCACAATATTTTTCCATTGATCGTTGTTTGCATTATCTTTTATAATAAAAGCAACAGTTTTTCTATATTCTTTTGGTAGTTCGAAAAATTCTATGTGGTCTATTATATCTTCACTATTGGTCATTCTAAAAGCAGGATGAGCTTTTCTTAAGTGTATCATACCTTGGTAATACTCAAATATGTCATAAAACTCGCTTTTTCTGTTCCAGTCGTATACGTTTGGTTCTAAAACGCCGAATGGGTTATCGTTACCTTTCTTAGTCCTTGCAAAATCCACACCTCCGTGTAAAAATGATATACCCTGCATAGTTAAGATCATAGCATTAGAGAATTTTTGAGAGGCTTTTAATATTTCTAAAGTTTGTGGGTCTAAATCTTCTTTCCATGGCTTTACACCGAGAGCAAGAGCATTTTTATCCCATAAGGTATGGTTATCATGATTGGAAACGTAGTTCATAGTTTCTTGTGGGTCTTGTGCCCAAGATCTTATTCTATTGTTGTTTTCAATAGATCCAACGACACCTCTTTTTATCTTCGTTTGTTGACCAGGAGCGCCTAAGCCAAAACCTTTGACCTCAGGTTCAAATACGCTTCCTCTGATAGCATTTCTAACATCATCGTTGAATACGGCTACCTCTAAACCTTTTTGGTCTCCTTTGCCAAATGTTATTGGACCGCCACCAGTCCATGGTTCCCCGTACAAAAGTACGTCTGGTAATATATCGTGTAATTCTTCTGATATTGTTTTTACCGTTTCTTTGTCAAATAAACCCAATAAATCGAATCTGAATCCATCAACATGATACTCATCAACCCAATATTTTAAACTATCTACTATATACTTTCTCACCATGAACCTTTCCGTGGCTATTTCGTTCCCCACTCCCGATCCATTTGTGTATTTCCCTGATTGATCAGTACGGTAATAGAAGTAAGGAACGGTTTGATCGAAAGGTGAATTCTTTCCAACTTGGTATGTATGGTTGTATACAACATCCAACACAACCCTTATACCATTTTCGTGAAAAGTTTTAACTATATTTTTCACTTCATTTATTCTCTTTAATGGATCGTATGGATCTGTCGAATAAATACCTTCGGGGACATTGTATACTAGAGGATCGTATCCCCAACCATACTGTTCATCGAATTTCGTTTCATCTAAAGAACCAGCATCTTGAATAGGCATAATGTGAACGTGAGTAACTCCAAGTTCTTTTAAATGGGATAACCCTGTTTTCACTCCCGTCGGGGATTGTGTATTGTCTATAGTCAATCCAAGATATTTACCCCTGTATTCTTCTGGAACTCCAGAGCTTTCATCTATCGTAAAATCCTTTACGTGAATTTCATAAACAATTGAATCTTCAGGATTGTTGAGAATAGGCCTTGTATCGGTATTCCAACCTACCGGGTCAGTATCATTCAAATCAATAATAGCGGATTTTGTAGAATTGATGGCAAGAGCCGTGGAATAAACATCTATAGTTCTTCTTGTTTTTCCATAGGATACAAACTCATATAGATAATATTTTCCTTTTAAATCATCATTCACAGTAGCATGCCAAACTCCGTTATCGTTTTTTGACATGGTAACTTCTTTATATGGTTCTTCATCTAAATAATCATGGAAAAGTAGTACCTTTGCCTCTGAGGATACCGGGGACCATACTTTAAAATCTGTTTTATCTGGGGAATAAACCGATCCTAAATCATCTCCGTAGTAATGAAAAACTTCGTCATCTAAAATGTTTCTCATAATTACGTAATTTTCTGAAACGTATCCTTCTATATCTATTTTGTACAATTTATCCACATCTTGTGGAGATATCGGATTAGCTGGTTTTATGGTTATATTTGAGGTAACAGAAATATCGGTGGGATCAGTTTTATAAACATCTAATACATCCAAAGCAAGAGGATCAGAACCATCTACCTTATAAAAATGAACTTTACCTTCCCATTCTTTTGTATCAAAGGGTACAGTTAGACTAACTTTTATTTCATCAAACGAATCCATAATAGCCGCGTTTACCCGAGGACTTAAGTCAAGGTTTTTTGGATCGGTATAGTAATTCTCTACTCCTGATAAAACCCATATTTCAGCGACATCACTTTCAGGTATACTGACGAATCTATCCATTGAAATATCTTTTTCCCAGCTATCCGTTCTTACTATGAAACCTAACTCCTCATGTTTTTCATCGAATTTGATAATCGCGTACTTGCCGAAGCTATCTTCACCATCGAATAAATATCTGTCTCCTTCTTTGGAAATGGGTTTACTTGGCCAAATCCAAAGATTCCAAGGTTCATAATCACCATCTGGTCTATGATAGTGTACGATCAAAACGGTCTGCGCGTCAAAATCAGCCGCGTTTTTTCCTTCGGAAAGGCTTACAAAATCGTTAGGTTTTGTACTTCCAAACTCTTCAGGCAAAGTCTGAGTTTGTGTGGTTTGATCCGCTCCTAACAACACGGAAATTAAGAAAAATACTAACAACAAGTAACCTACTTTTCTCATAAATACCTACCTCCTTTTGATGCTGTTAAATAATGAAAAGGTTTCCACAATAAAGAAAAAAAATAATTACCTCTCTATGTTTCTCTTTCTACTATTTTTCCTTCTAATTGGTAATGTTCAACTTTGTCTCTTCCTTCCATAGAAGAGATGAACATCTCATATGCAATTTCGACCATTTCTATAATTGGTTGTCTAATCGTTGTTAATTGAAATAGTCTACTAATAGGTAGATTATCAACAGCTATCAATGAGTAATCCCTTTTTGGATGCATATTCTTTTCTTCCAAATATTTTTTGACACCTACTCCAATCATGTCACATGTTGCAAATATGGAAGAATATTTTTTAGGGCGTCTTTTTATAATGTTTCCAATCGCTTTATACCCTCCGTCCCACATTAAATCACTGTATATAATCTTAACCTTTTTATTGTTCTTTTCCATAACTTGTAAAAAACCTTCATCTCTTTTTTTGAAGACGAAAGAGGTAAATTCATTATTCAGTTCTTTAAAAGTTACCAAATAGAAAGTGCTATTTGAAGGGGAATTACTTATGAGATATTCAGCCGCAGTTTTACCAATTTGATAATTATCGACATAAACAGAATCGAATCTTTCATCATATGAATCGATCAATATTATTTTCTTAGGGGGGATTCTGTTATGAAAAATACTTGAAACGGAAAGAGAAGAAAAGAACACGCCGTCGGTTTGATAAATTAAATCGGTATTTTGCTTGATCTTTTCCAGAGATATCTGATCTATAAGAGGAAAAACAATCAACCTATAATTATTACGAGAAATTTTCTTTTCAAGTAGAGAATACATGATCCCATAAAATTCATTTCCCATGTCTGGTGTCACAAAAGAGAGAGAATTTATATTTTTTGAAGATAATGTTCTAGCGTTAATATTGGGAGAATAACCCAACTCTTCTATGATTTCTATGACTCTTTCTTTGGTCTTTTCACTGACTTTTTCGGAATTATTTAACACCCTTGAAACTGTTGCTATTCCGACGTTGGCGAGCCGTGCAACATCTTTAATAGTAGGATTTGGATTTCTCTTTTTTTCTTTCACGTTATTCACCTCAAAGTCTATTGTCTTTATAAGTTCTAAAACTTATATACAGCGCCCCTTCGCCCCGCTCCGCACCCATAAGGATAAAAGGGTGCTTACCCTTCTCCCACTCCGCACCCATAAGGATAAAAGAGTTCTTACCCCTTCTCCCCCTCCCTACCCCTAAGGAACCGTTTCCTTTTTACTCAATCTTATTTTACCTTTTTGCATTAAAAAAAGCTAATCAAATTATTCTTGATTACAGGCGATTATGGGCAATTATTATCGATTAAGGAAGAAAAACTCCTTTTTTCTCTATTTTAAGAAATTTAAAAAAGGTTTGCATAACGTTAGTTCGTATGATATAATAAAAAAGGAATTATAAATTTTTATTGATAATCAAGATAATAAAAAGGAGGAAATTTATGGGGTTTCTAGGTATCTTGCTTATAATAATTCATATCATTTTAGCCGTGGGAGTAATCTACTTTGCACTGCAAAGAATGCAGAAAAATAGTGAAATAGGTGGTGCATTTGGTGCAGGAGGTTCAGCTACCAATTTTGGACGAGAGAAAGGGTTAGATAAAACCTCCAAAATTGCTTTAACTTTTGGTATACTTTTCATGATCAACTGTTTTTTGGTAACCTGGATAATAGCTTAAAGGAGGACCCAATATTTGAGCTCTGAAGACCAACTTAAAATCGTACAAGAAAATTCTGTCGATTTTATTACACCAGAAGATTTTTTGAACAAAATAAGAAAAAAAGGCCAATTAAAAGTTAAATTAGGGGTAGATCCTTCAAGGCCAGATCTTCATTTAGGACATGCAGTTGTTTTAAGAAAGTTAAAACAATTTCAAGAGTTGGGTCATATAGTTTACTTAATAATAGGGGATTTCACGGCAAGAATAGGTGACCCTTCGGGAAGATCAAAAACTAGACCTCTACTTTCTGAAGATGAAGTCCAAGAAAATTCGAAGACATACGTTGAACAAGCTTTTAGAATACTCCAGGCTGATCAAACTGTGGTAAAATTTAACAGTGAATGGCTCTCTAAATTGTCTTTTGCTGATGTAATTAACTTATCGTCAAGATACACAGTTGCAAGGATTCTTGAAAGAGACGATTTCAATAAAAGGTTAAAGGAAAATCAGCCTATAAGTATATCTGAATTTTTATATCCTTTAGCCCAGGCGTATGATTCTATTGTTATTGAAGCTGATGTGGAACTTGGAGGCACAGACCAACTTTTCAATCTTTTAGTGGGAAGAAAGCTCCAAGAAGAGTTTGGCCAATCACCACAAGTAGTGCTTACTATGCCATTGATTGAGGGCACAGATGGATACTTAAAGATGAGTAAAAGTTATGACAACTATATAGCTTTTAACGATTCTCCACAAGATATTTTTGGTAAAGTTATGTCCATTCCTGATCATCTAATTATTAAGTATATGAAATATTTAACAGATATTCCAAAAGATAAAATAAAAGATATGGAGAAGCAAATCAAAAGTGGAGAATTGAACCCTAGAGATATTAAAATGGTTTTAGCAGAAGAAATTGTTACTTTGTTATATAATAAAGATGAGTCAGAAAAAGCCAAACAAAACTTTGTCTCAATCTTCCAAAAAAGAGAAATGCCTGACGATTTGCCAGAGATTCAAATTAAAAGTGGAGAAACGATTTTAGATATAGTTTCAAAGACCAAAGTTTACAATAGCAACAGTGAAATAAAAAGAGCTATAATGCAAGGGGCTATTAGAATCAACGACGAAAAAATAACGGATTTCAAAGATATCGTTGATTGTGAAGACGGAGCTATACTAAGAGTTGGAAAAAAGAGTTATTTTAAAATAAAAAAGATTAAATAGATTTTGCAAAATTTCTTTAAATATAGTATAATATAGTGACGGATTTTTGAAAGAAGTAGTTTTTTACCAAATCAAAATCATAAAAGGGGGTAAGGAAGAATGAAGAAAACGCTTGCTTTTTTTGTAGTAATGGTATTTGTGGTTTCTGCCTTTTCACTCGGCTTCACTGACGTAGGAGAAGATCATTGGGCGTATGATTACGTTATGAAGCTGGTGGAAAAAGGTGTAATTCCTGTAGACGAGCCAACATTTAGAGGTTACGAACCTTTAACAAGGGCGGATGCAGCGGTTTGGATGTCCAGGTTGGTAACTTACCTAGAGAATTCTCCTGAAATTGCAAAGACGAGCGATTTAGCCTATTTGGAAGCCAAAGTAGGAGACCTCTCGAAGAAAGTAAATAACGTTGAAAGTCAGTTTAATTCATTGAATGAGCAGTTGCAAGCGGATGATCTTTTATCCGATTTGCAGGCGACATATCAAGATGTTAAAAAGACAGCCTACAGAGCCAAAAACATAGGAGATGCTTTAGAGACTGATCTGTTGGCAGTTAGTAGGGATGTATCCGGTTTAAAGGCAACAGTTAGTCAGTTAGAGGCAACTGTAGAAGAAACAAAGAGTTTAGCTGAACAAAATCAAATGTTTGTCAAAGCAT
Source organism: Petrotoga miotherma DSM 10691 (assembly GCF_002895605.1). GTDB lineage: Bacteria > Thermotogota > Thermotogae > Petrotogales > Petrotogaceae > Petrotoga > Petrotoga miotherma. Next base: position 30,473 of record NZ_AZRM01000011.1, on the reverse strand, counting down.
TACCTACACTTTCACAAAAAGTGGCTTCAAATCAAGAACAAATAGTCTCACTCGAAGAATTCAAAACAAGTATGGCAAAGCAACATTTGAATCTCAAATACGATACTTACGACAAGATTGACGAATTAACCAACAGGGCATCTACAAACGAAGAACAAATTGCATCTTTGTCTCAAGATTTAGCGGATGTAAAGACTATAGCTGAGCAAAATCAGATGTTTGTTAAGGCTTTACCAGATCTTTCAAAAAAGGCTGCTTCTAACGAAGCAAAGATAACAGAGTTAAGTCAACAAGTTGAAGCGCAAAACGCAGAAATAGCAAAAGCACAAGATAAAACAATGTTATGGTTAGTAGCTGGTTTAGGAGTTATTTTAGGTGCGGTTGGCATCTTCATGCCTCAATAAATGCTAAGAAATGTTTGATTTGTATTGACAAGTAGTGTGGATGTTTGCTATAATAGTAAGGATTTTTTAAAAAATTAAATCAAAAGTAGAAGGGGGTTTTTGTATGAAAAAAGTTTTATTGTCTTTGTTGGTAGTTTTTGCTTCACTGGCGCTTTTTGCAGTAGAGCCAGCATTTGATGTTAGTGGAACTGCAGGTTTTGAATTCAAGATGGATGAAGGTGGATTGGATATCGAATCGGTGTTGGACGCGGATCTCAGTATCGATGTTAGTTTTACTACAACTCTTCCGGCAACTTTAACAGCAGGTTTTACATTTTCACCTGTGACTGTTACTACTGAATCTACAGAAGTTACAACAACAGCGGGTGCAACAGATACAGATGTTTTAACAAGTGTTGTTGTTGAGCCTGGATTAAGTTTAAACTACGTTCAATATGAACAAGAAGCATGGTTGTTAAGATTCGAACCAAATGCTATAGCTTTAAGTAACTACACTTTGAGTGGTTACACTGATGCTGTGGGTTCTTTAAAACTCGGTTTGACAGATTATGGAGTTAATGTAGTATTAGCAGATAGGTTAGCTGGAGAAGTTACCGAGCATGCTACAGGAGACTTCGCTCTTCCCCAAGACTGGATTTTAGGTGCTAGTTACGATCTGGATGTAAGTGGAGTAAAGGGGCTTGTTGCTGGTGCTTTCAAATTTGAAGATGCTACCAACAACAGAGTTACCGTTGAAGGAGAAGTTACAGAAGTGCCAGTCCCGGGAAGTTTAAGTGCTGATGTAGCTTTTGGTATGTTGAATTTTGAAGATTCTGGCACTGCTTCATCTGTTACGGCATATAGGGTATATGCAGCTTATAAATACCCGTATGAAATGGAAGACATAACAGTTACACCTCACGTTGGGTTAACATGGCAGAATAACTTAAAGAAAGTTTATGAAGAAGAATCTAGTAACGATTTGATGGTAATATATTATGGTGATGACTCCGCGTGGGCTGACACACAAGAAGTAACAGCAGGAGTAGATCTAAGCTATCTTGCAACACCAATAACAGTGGATCTAACTGATACATTAGCAATAGATTTATCAGAAGTGTCATCACCTGTATTTGCTTTAGATCTTACTGCGGCCGTTGATTACGCTATTTCCGATCTAAGTTCGGCAGGAGTAGAAGTTCCAGTTGAAGTTGCTGATTTAACAGACTTCGCAAGTACATTATCTATTACACCTCATGGATATTTAACCTATGGTGTGGCTGAAGTTCCTGTTACTTTAGGCGCCGATGTTTACTATTTCTTTGAAGATGGAGAACAGGCAGAAAATGCAATAGCATATATGGCTAACGTTTCTTATGCTTTCAATGACTACATGTCTGCAGGAGCTCACGTTGGTAATGAAACTTTGGACGTTTATGGTAATGTAAACGGAGCAGATACCTTAGCAGACTTACATTGGTACCTATATCTCAAAGCTGAATTTGAATTCTAAGAAGACTGATAAACCAAAAAGCTGGCTTTTTAAAGCCAGCTTTTTTAAAACTAAAAAGTATTATTTTTCGTAAATTAAGTCTATTCCAACTTTTTCTAATTTTTCGTTTATGTTTTCGTATCCTCTAAAGATATGATCTACATTTGAGATAATTGTTTCTCCTTCTGCAACGAGTCCTGCTATAAGCAAGGCTGCGGCGGCTCTTAGATCGGTAGCCTCTACAGGTGCTCCAGATAGCATGCTTACTCCTTCTATAATTGCTGTATTGTCTTCTACCCTGATCTTTGCTCCCATTCTGTTCAATTCATCAATATGGTAAAATCTGCTTTTAAAAACAGTTTCGGTTATTGTAGATCTCCCTGGAACCAAAGATAAAAAGGTTGTGATCTGAGGCTGCAAATCTGTTGGAAATCCCGGAAAAGGGGCTGTCTCCATGCTGATACTGTTCAATGTATTGAGAAGAGCTTCTGTCACTTTTACTTCTCTTTTTTTCTCATCGTAATCTACCGGGCTTCCTATATTTTCAAATACAGAGAATAAACTATTTAGATGTTCAGCAGATACATTTTTAATGGTTAGTTTTTCGCCTATAAGTTTACCTAGTATGATATAGGTACCAGCTTCAATTCTGTCAGGGATTATCGTGTATTTTACACCCGATAATTTTTTTACTCCTTCAATTTTCAATATGGAGGTCCCGCCACCTGTTATCTTAGCTCCCATTTTGTTTAAAAAGTTTACTAGATCCGTTACTTCTGGCTCTATAGCACAATTAGTGATAGTCGTTTTTACACCTTCTAACAAACTAGCGGTAGTCAAGACGTGTTCTGTGGCTCCAACACTTGGAAATGGTAAGGATATATTTATTAAGTTGTTGGGATTGTTCAATTTACTGGTTACGAAACCGTGTTCAATTGTACTTTCAATACCCAACTTCTTTAAACCCTCTAAATGAAAGTCCACAGGCCTTGCACCGATAGAACATCCGCCTGGAAGGGCAACTTTAGCATAACCATTTCTAAGGGTTAATGGGCCGTAAACGTTGAAAGAAGCCCTCATTTTTCTTACGGGTTCATATGGAATCTCAGAATTGATATTACCTGAACTTTTGATTATGAGTTGATCATCGAAACGTTCTATTACTTTCCCTGCACTTTCTAGTATTTCAATCATAGTTCTAACGTCGGCTAAATCTGGGACATTCCTTAACTCAATGTCATCCTCAGTGAGTAAAGATGCTCCCATAATTGGTAGCACAGCGTTTTTTGATCCAGAAACGGTTAAAGTGCCTTTTGCCTTTTGAGGTCCTTTTACAATCATTTTTCCAGATGTATCTAAACCAATACTTTTCAATTTTAGCCCCCCTAAGAAATAATGAAAGAATGTTCACCAATTTTTATTTCCGGTAGGTTGTAATTCACCAGAAAAAACCTTCCTTGCACTTTCTTCGACAGATTTAGAAAAATACGTTACTGATTTTAAATCTGTAGTGTTTATTTTTCTATATAATAAGTTTTCTCCTTCATCACGCCATCCCGTTAGTATAATGCTATTGTTAAAAATTTCCTGAATTGTTTCTTCAAGAGTACCTTTCCCGTAATTCCACGGAAGTAAAAATAGATTATTTTTCTGAAGGTAAAGATTATTACCATCAAAAAACAGATCCACATTTTTTATTTGATCTGAATAAGTGTAAAATGATCCACTCTTATGAAGTAAAGATTGCGTTGCGTTTCTATCGTCTTTAGATGTAACAATGATTACGGGGGTAACACCACTTGTTTCTAATCCTCTTATCATTCTGTAAAGGATTTCAGATATCAAATAAGGTGAATTTCCAATATACTTTAAAGGATCATCCGCATCTTCTTCCAAAATCATTAAATTACCAAACACAACAAAATCAATTCCCAAATTTTTAAGGTGATAACCTAATTCTCTCGAAAAATCCTGAATTAGAGAAAAGTTTCTAACTGATCCTAACGCAAGATAACAAAGTTCGGGATCTATCTCATTTAAATTCAACAAATACCCCACTACGTAATTTGGGTTTAATTCGGCATTTTCAATATCTTTTAACGTATGAAAAAATTTTCCAACTATATGATTATCCTCTTGTATTATATCGTATATACTTCCAAAAGTAAAGCTAAATATTAACATTGTCGAGATCGTCAGCCAGTATCTTTTCAATGGCATATGCCACACCGTCCTCATCGTTGCTTGGTATCAAATAATTTGCTACTTTTTTTACATCTTCTTTAGCATTTCCCATGGCAAAACTGTTTTTTGTTAATTCAAGCATGTCTATATCGTTTTCGGAATCACCAAAAACGTATAGAGTGTTGGGATCTAAGTTGTACATTTTTGAAATTATCTTCAAGCTATTTCCTTTGGAGACATCATAAGGAATAAAATCCAAATAAGTATCCCAAGATTTCATGAGGTTAAACTCTCCTTGAAACTCTTTTTCCGCCAATTTTTTAACTAGGTTTATTTTATCAGGCTCTCCAATTGCTAATATTTTTAATGTTGGGTGAGATGAATTTTCTATTTCAGATATTAAGTCATCTACTAGCACATAATCAACAAATGAATGTTTAGAGTAATCTCTAATCTCTTTATCGTCTATTTCTGAAATAAGTTTATCGTTTATATAGATATGTCTGTGGATCTTAAGGTCTCTAAGGAATTTTATACACTTGACAGCACTTTCCTTTGAAACACCTTTTTCAAAAAATACTTTTCCATTGTGGTTGACTATATATCCCCCGTTGTAGGAGGAAATAATCACGTTCCCTTTCAAAAAAGGTAGAAAGTTTTCAACAACGTACATAGTCGATGCATACATTCTTCCACTTGCTATTACAATAAGATGGCCTTCTTCTTTTAGTTTTTTTAAAGCTTGATATGTTTTTGGTGAAATTCTTACTCCAGAATTTAAAAGAGTACCATCCAAATCAAAGACAAACGTTTTTTTCATTTTTTTCTCCTTTCGACCTGTAACCTTTTTAAAAGCAAATTCCTTCTTTTATTAGCGCCGAACGTTAAGGGGGTTCCCCTTAAAAACCCCAAATCAAGGTCAAAATCATTTAAAAACATTTTTTGCACACTGCGGCAAATGCTCCCAACCCATCTAGGGAAGTGATTTTCCCACCCTTTCAACCCGTTCCACGTCCATTAAGGAAGGGATCCTGTTACCCCTTTGCTCCGTAGCCTGAGAGAATTTTAAACCTTCTTTTATATTTTACCATATAAATTATTAATTATAAATTAATAAAGCACCCTTATAATGTTTTTCTTTTGCTTAAAGCCATCATAACAAATGTGTGGTATGATTTTCATTAATCTAATTGAAGGGGGAGTATCGAATGGATTTTGCTAAATTTGGTAGTAAATACATAGTTAGATTAGATAAGGGAGAAGAAATATTTTCAACTTTGAAAGACTTTTGTACAAAAAATTCAATAAAATTAGGCACTGTATATGGTTTAGGTTCAACGAACGCTATAACTATTGGTTTGTTCAATACCCATGAGAAGAAATACTATTCAAAAGAGTTTAAAGGAGATTTTGAAATTTTGAATCTCACAGGTAATATAACTACTATGAATGGAGAGACTTATTTGCACTTACATGTGATTATCTCAGATTCTGATCTTCGTTCATATGGTGGACATTTGAATTCTGCAATAGTTAGTGGAACCGCAGAAATAATAGTTGAAAGTATAGATGGCACTGTAGATAGAAAATTTGATTCAGAAGTTGGTCTCAATCTGTATAATTTTAGAAGATAGTGTATTCTATTTTGAGAAGGGAGTAAATAAATTGAATTTTATTGATACTCATTGCCACTTGTTACTCAAACAGTTTGATGAGGATAGACAAGAGATAATGAAAAAAGTTAATGAAGAATTAGACCTATTGATAGAAATTGGTATAAATGTAGAGTCTTCAAAAAGTGTCGCAGATTTTGTAAAAGATGAGGGAAAAATATTTGGAGCTGTTGGAATACATCCCTCTGAAAGCTTGGGATTAAAGGAAACAGATTTAGATGAAATAAAAGAACTAGCAGGAAATCCTAAGATTGTAGCAATTGGCGAAATCGGATTGGATTTTTATTGGGAAACGAATAAACAAGACCAGTATAAAAGTTTGGATGCACAATTAGATATCGCTGAAGAAATGGGTTTACCGGTAGTTTTTCATATTAGAGACGCATATGAAGAGGCATACAATTTTTTGCAGAAAAAAGGATTGCCAGCAAGAAAAGGTGTCGTTCATTGTTTTTCAAGTGATTGGGAAACAGCACAGAAATTCTTGGATTTGGGCTTATATCTAGGTTTTGATGGTCCGATTACTTATCCAAAAAATAATAAATTGAGGGAAGTGGTTGAAAAAACACCTCTTGAAAGAATTTTGCCTGAAACAGATTCCCCTTTTTTACCTCCTGTACCTTATAGAGGAAAAAGGAACAACCCGACGTACGTAAAGTATGTTTATGAGAAAATTTCAGAAATAAAAGGGATAGATGTTGAAACTTTGAAAGAGATAACAAAAAGCAACGTTGAAAAGCTTTTCTTTAATAAGGGCTAAACTGCCCATATAATCTTAGTTTTTTCCCATTAATGGCATCTATTGTGGTTATCTTTTTTTTGCCAGGGAATTGTATCTCTTTTATTTTTATAGCCCCGTCTCTACATTTTACAAGTATGCCGTCTTTTTCAATAGCGATTATTGTTCCAGGCTCTTCTTTGTTTTCTATTGTCAACAAATCAGCAGAAAATTCCGAACCAAATATCTTTACCTCTTCTTTTTCGTATACGCTTCTTACTCCACGGTATGGATCGTAAGCTCTAACTTTGTTGTGAACCTTTATAGTATCATTATTAAAATCTATTTTAAGATCTTCTTTTGTAATTTTTTCTGCATATGAGGCTTCTTCTTCATTTTGTGGTTTCAAAGTTAACTGATCGAATGAGTTTAAAAACTCTAAAACAGCATCTTTGGCGAGTGATAATAATTTTTCATAAACCAAGCCATAATTGTCATTTATTTCAATGGGGACACTTTTTTGAATAGCGATATCTCCCGCATCCAGAGCTTCTACCATCTTGAAAATACTGATTCCTGTTTCTTTTTCTCCATTTTCTATAGCTCGTTGAATCGGAGCTGCTCCCCTATATTTTGGCAATAGAGAAGCATGAACATTCCAACAACCTTTTGGTGGTAGTTTTAAAACATTTTTTCTCAATATTTTTCCAAAAGCCGCCGTGATAATAATGTCAGGATTCAGCTCTTTCAAAAAGTCAAATCCTTCTCCCTTATTAACACTTTTTGGTTGAAATACGGGAACATTGTATTTTAGGGCAACTATCTTAACTGGTGTTGGTTGAAGCTTTTTTCCGCGCCCTTTAGGTTTGTCAGGTTGGGAAAATACTCCTACAATATTGAAATTGTTTTTTATTAGTTCTTCCAAAATTTGGGCACCGAAGTCAGGTGTCCCCATGAAAACAATTTTAAAATCCTTGCTATTTGTCATGTTTTTATCGCTTCACCTAACTCTAATGCACGTTTTTTACCCTTTTCTATTAGTTTGTTCAGTTCCTTTTTTAATCTGGCTTTCTTTACAATGGGTAATTTATCAGTGAATAAAATGCCATCGAGATGATCTGTTTCATGTTGAAATATTCTTGCCTGATATCCGTGAAGTTCTTCCTCTATGATGTTTCCGCTTAAATCTTGATAACGTACCTTCACGCCCTCAGGTCTTACCACATCTTCAAATATATCAGGAATGCTTAAACATCCTTCTTCAAAACTAACCTCTTCTCCCACGAACTCTATTATTTCGGGATTAATAACAACTTTTTTGCCCTTTTCCTTATTTGCCGTGAGGCTGTCTCCCTCATTTTCTCTAGAATCCATAATGAAAAATCTCAAAGATATTCCCACTTGAGGTGCGGCTAAACCTACTCCGTCGTATAGATACATTGTAGAAAACATCTCATCAATGACATCTTTTAAGTTTTCATCGATCTTTTCCACTTTTTTTGCCCTTTTTCTTAAAACAGGGTCTCCAATAAGTCGAATTTCCATCTCTTTAAACCTCCAACCGCGATTTCAATTCATCTATAAAATCATATTTTGTCATGAAAACACTTAAGGGTGTTGCTGAAACATAACCTTGATTTATTACATTATAATCTGAGTTATCATCGTTATCATCTTCTATAATATTTCCCAACATCCAATAATAAGAATTTCCAAAAGGATCTTTTCTTTCTTCAAAGTAATCTTGGTATCTTCTTCTACTTTGCTTGGTAATTTTTATCCCCTTCATTTCATCGTAGGGAATTTTTGGGATATTGACGTTTAATGTAGTAAATTCTGGCCAATTGTTCAAATCTAGTTTTTCCAAGATGTTCGAAACAACCTTTGCTCCATCTTCAAAGTTAGGATTGGAAAAGTCAACACAGGAAACAGCTATGGAAGGATAACCACCGACAGCACCTTCCAACGCAGCAGAAACGGTACCAGAATAAAGGACATCCGTTCCAAGATTCGCTCCCCTATTTATACCGGAGATTACAACATCAAAATGTATTTTTTTATATATCGCGTCTAATCCTATTTTAACACAATCGGCAGGTGTTCCATTCACTGCATGGCCAAAAAAAGTTTCTCCAAACTTAACTTTTTTTGCCCAAAGAGGGTTTCTTACCGTGATTCCATGACCCGTTGCACTTCTTTCTATGTCTGGTGCTACAACGTAAACATTATGCTTTTCTTGTAGATATGTTTTTAAAGTAATAATACCTGGAGACATTATTCCATCATCGTTTGAAAGTAAAATATTCACAAGTCCTTCTACTCCTTTTTTAAATATATCTGTTAGTTTACTTTTTATAATTTTAACATATTTACATTATAATTCATTAAAAACTTAATTAATTTTGCTGATTAATGCGAAACGCTTTTTCATAACTCTTTTGAAACCATTTCCGAATACTCATTTGCGAAGCTTTTGCAGCCTTGTGCAAAACGCTCTTTTCGTAATTGTTTTAAAACGATTTCCACACCTTCATTTGCAACGCAAATAACGTGTTGTGTTGGGATACTCCCTCAAATTTGGTATAATAAATATAAAAGGCGAAGATTTCTTTATCCTTAGGAGCGTGTTGTAGGATAAAGGACAAAGATTTTTTTAATCTTATGGGTGGGGAGCTGGGCGAAGGGGCGCTAAAACAAGCTTTAGATTTTCTAAAGGCAGTATTTAATAAGGAGATCAATTTTGAGAGTTTTAGGTGTAGTTGTTGAATACAATCCTTTTCATAATGGACACCTTTATCATTTGAGAAAGGCTAAAACTTTAATTAACCCTGATTATACAATCGCTGTGATGAGCGGAAATTTTGTCCAAAGAGGAGAACCGGCAATCTTGGATAAGTTTGCTCGTGCAAAAGTTGCAGCAAATATGGGAGTAGACATCGTCTTCGAATTGCCATTTGTCTATTGTATCCAAGATGCAAGTGGCTTTGCTACGGGGGCCATTGGCATATTAGAGAAAACTAACGTTGTTACAGATATTGTTTTTGGAAGTGAATCTAGTAATTTAGAAGTTTTAGATAAAATATCGACCATTTTATATGAGCAACCCAAAAGTTTTAAAAAGTTACTCAACAAGAATTTAAAAAAAGGTTTATCATTTCCAAACGCTCGAAAATTTGCTTTAGTTGAATATTTAGAATCTTCAAATTACGAGCACAATGTAATGGATATATTAGAACAATCAAACGATATCTTAGGTTTAGAGTATTTAAATGCTTTAAAATTATATGATTCAAAGATAATTCCACATACTATTCAAAGAATAAAGGCGGGATACAATCAAAAAGAATTCACAGGTGAAATTTCCAGCGCCACTGCGATACGAAATCTTATAGAAAAAAACGAGATGAGCAAAGTTAAACAGGGGGTTCCATCCCTTTCATATGAGGTTCTACTTAGGGAGATTGAAAAGGGCAAAGCGCCAATCATATTCGAAGATATGAGAGATATGGTGTTAGCCAAGCTGAGAATGATGAAAAAAGAAGAATTAATGCAAATAGACGGTGTAAAAGAAGGATTAGAGACTAGATACTCAAAATTTTCCAAAATAAGTTCCAACCTCACAGAATTAGTGAACAACGTCAAGACGAAAAGGTTTACGTTGACAAGGGTGAAAAGGACTCTTTTAAAGATTTTTTTTGATTTAAAAGAGAAAGATATGAAATTATACAACAGTCATGGGCCACAATATTTAAGGGTGTTAGCCTTCACCAAGAAGGGTCAAGAGTTGCTGGGAAAAATGAAAGATCTTTCGGCTTATCCAATCATTACTACCCCATCGAGATACAGAAAAATATATAATAGATTAAACGACAAGTTATTATCAAGCAATAAAAGGTATCAAAGTATTCCTGAAATCTACTTAAATCAGATAGAATACGATTTTTTGGCAAGTAATATTTACACTTTATTATACAAAAATACAAATTTATCCTCATACGAACCTGATAAAAAAGAAAAGGTTATAATTTTATGATAGTAGTAGTTCACTATCTAAACATATTAATTTCGGAGGTTCCTCAATGGAAAAGATTCTTGTCATCGATTATGGTTCTCAGTACACTCAGCTTCTAGCAAAAAGGATTAGAGATCTGGGGGTATTTTCAGAAGTAGTTCAATATGACGATAATATATCACTTAACAATGTGAAAGGTATAATCTTATCCGGTGGACCAGACAGCGTTTATGATATCGATGCACCCGATATATCAGATGAAATTTTGAACGCCAAACTTCCTATTTTAGGTATTTGTTATGGGATGCAGCTTATGGCGAAAAAACTTGGTGGAAAGGTCGAACAAAGAGGTATAGCTGAGTATGGAAAAACGAAAATTACCATAACCGATCAATCCCTCTTATTTAAAAAGATTCCCAGTACATTTAACGTGTGGATGAGCCACAAGGATATGGTGACTCAGGTTCCCGAGAAATTTAAAATTACTTCTCTTACTTCAAACAATATCATCTCTTCTTTTGAAAACGAATCAGAAAATATATACTGCATCCAATTTCACCCTGAAGTTAGACATACTGAATTTGGAATTGATATATTGAAAAATTTCATTCATGGTATATGTGGTTTGAAAGGTTCATGGACCTTGATGGATTTTGTTGAAAATAAGATAAAAGAAATAAAAGGCACAATCGGTGATAAAAAGGCAATTATAGCTTTATCAGGGGGAGTAGATTCATCGGTTGCCGCTGTACTAACCCACAAGGCTATCGGCAACAACCTGAAAGCCATCTTTGTAAACCATGGCCTTTTGAGAATGAACGAGGTTGAAGAAGTTGAAAGTACGTTCAGAGACTATATGGGATTAAATTTGATAACAGTAGATGCCCAGGAGCGATTTTTAAGCAAATTAAAAGGGGTCAGGGATCCTGAACAAAAACGTAAGATCATAGGTGAAGAGTTCATAAGAGTTTTTGAGCAAGAGGCCAAAAAAGAAAAAGATTATGGGTATTTAATACAGGGAACAATATATTCAGATGTCATAGAAAGTGCAAAATCCGGGAAAAAGACATTCAAGATAAAGAGTCATCACAACGTGGGAGGACTTCCAGAGAATATAGATTTAAACATAGTGGAACCACTTAAAGAACTATTCAAAGACGAAGTTAGAAGCGTTGGAGAAATCTTGGGACTCCCGAGGGAGATACTTTACAGGCATCCATTTCCAGGACCGGGATTGGCAATTCGAATTATCGGAGAAATAAACGAGGAAAAATTGACAATTTTGAAAAAGGTAGATAATATTTTTATTAAAACTCTTAAAGAAACAGGTTGGTACGATAAGGTATGGCAGGCTTTCGCTGTTTTAATACCGGTAAAAACGGTAGGTATATCTGGTGATAAAAGGAGTTATGGTTATGTAGCAGCTTTAAGATCCGTTGATAGTGTAGAGGGTATGACTGCAGATTGGTCTAAAATTCCTTTTGAAATTTTAGACGTGGTTTCCAGCAGAATAACCAACGAAGTCGAAGAAATTACAAGAGTGGTTTACGATATTTCATCAAAACCCCCTGCTACAATAGAATGGGAATAATTGGAGGTGTCTGAGTTTTGGATATTTACTTAGTAAGACATGGAGCTACACTTTGGAACAAAATGGGAATTTGGCAAGGCCAAAGAGACGTAGAACTTGATGAAGAAGGAATTAGTCAGGCTAAGGCAACTGCAGAAAGATTCAAAAATATGAAAATAGATGGAATGTATTCATCCGGTCTACAAAGAGCTATTAAAACGGCAGAAATCATCAATCAGTACCACAATTTGCGAATAAAAAAAGATCCTGATTTTAACGAATGTAATATAGGAAATTGGGATGGGAAAAAGTTAGAAGAGATACTTCTTAATTACAAAGAAGAATTAGAGTATTGGCACAAGGATATCTGGGCAGTGGTGGAAGGTGTTGAAGCTTTAGGGGATGTGCAAAGAAGGGCTGTAAGGGCTATAAAGAAAATAGTTAAGGAGCATAAATTAGAGGATAAAATAGTCGTGGTTGCACATGGTTTAGCTATTAGGACTATTATTTCCTGGATTCTTAATATTCCACTTAATCAACATACTGCTTTTAGAGTTGACAATACATCTGTCTCACACATCATATATGAAGGAGATTATAGATACGTTTTAGCTTCTTTAAACGAAACGTGGCACCTCGAATATTATGGGTTGGAAACCTATCTCACCCCAGAAGAAAAGGAGATCGATTAAGATAACAGAAGAAAGCCTCTTTGAACGAGAATTGAATGTCTATTTTCTACCGAATGAGAATATAAAAAATCATCAGCTCTATATCCTTATCGATATTTTAAGGGCTACTTCTAGTATATCTGCGTTAGTCCATTGTGGAGCAGAAGAAATTTTTGTAACCGACGACATCGAAGTGGCTAAAGAATTAAAAAATATGGGATATTTACTCGCCGGCGAAAGGGAAGCCATAAAGTTAGAAGGTTTTGATTTTGGCAATTCTCCTTTGGAATTTTTAAATAATTCTGATAAAATTAGGAAAAAATCGATTGTACTAACTACTTCCAACGGATCTAAAGCTATGAAAAAAATAAACGAACTGGGAGATACAATTGCGCTTTCATTGCTGAATTTCTCTTCTGTAGTTGATTTCATAGTACAAAAAGATTTTCAAAATATTGGCATAGTTTGCTCTGGCACCAATGGGGTCGTTTCTTTAGAAGATTCATATCTGGCTGGATTGTTTGTTCAAAAAATCATGGAAAAACATACTTACAACTTAAATGATGGCGCGAAGATATCTTTAAATTTAACTAAAAGCAAGAGAAGTTATGTCATGAATTCCGATCATGCCAAAAGGCTTAAAAATCTTGGGCTCAAAGATGATCTGGAATTTTGTTTCAACATGGATTTGTTTCAAGTAGTACCGTATTCAAAACAAAACAGTTATACATTCAAAAATTTAATTACAGTTTAGATAGATCCATTGATCAAAATGGAGGTGATTTACATGGAGAAAGCTACCGCTCACCAGACAACCCTAAGAAGAGTTGCAAGATCACCTGTGTATATAGCGTTGGGAGTTGTTGTTTTTTCCTTTTTGGTTCATAGCATCGGTAATCCAATGCTGGGAACTATAATCTTACCGTTGCATTTTGTTGCTTTAATGGCTGGTATCATGGAAGGGGCAACGATTGGATTACTTGTAGGGGCTTTAATGCCTGTTTTAAATTTTTTACTTTTCGGTATGCCACCATTCCCTGTTTTCATATTTATGACCATAGAAGTTGCAACCTATGGATTTATATCAGGACTTTTAAATAAGAAAAACATATATTTTGATCTAATAGTATCTATGTTGATAGGTAGAGGCGTATATATGATAGCTTACTACACCATAGGAATAATACTTAACATAAATCTTAGTCCTTTAACTTCAATTTTAATGAGTTATGTGTTTGGAATTCCAGGTATAATTCTTCAACTGTTATTTATACCGATGATTGTGAAAAGAATGCCGTTTTCTGTTAGAGCGGGTGGCAGGGTGAAAAGTTAAAAACTCCTATGATTTTATGGGTCGGCTGGGGGCCAAAGGGGTGCTTAAAAAACTTAAAAGGAGGAAAATACTTATGGATATCGACGTTATTCGAAATCTTCTTGCTGAGGAGGCAGATGAATTACTGAACTTTAATTCACCAAAGATTTCAAAAGATCAATTGTATCTTCCTGGTCCAGATTGGGTAGATAGAATTTTTGTAAACTCAGATAGATCACCTCAAGTTTTAAAAAGTTTACAACTTTTATTTGATCACGGCAGATTGGCTAAAACGGGTTACTTGTCGATTCTTCCCGTTGATCAAGGAATAGAACATTCGGCGGGTGCCTCCTTTGCTCCCAATCCCATCTATTTTGATCCTGAAAATATCGTAAAATTAGCTATTGAAGGTGGCTGTAATGCGGTTGCTTCTACTCTAGGGGTTTTAGGAAGTGTGGCTAGAAAGTATGCTCATAAGATACCGTTTATCGTAAAAATTAACCACAATGAACTTTTAACTTATCCTAATACTTATGATCAAATACTCTTTGCCAACGTGAAGCAAGCATTTGAATTGGGGGCTACGGCTATCGGAGCAACTATATACTTTGGTTCCAAGGAAAGTGATAGGCAGATAGTTGAAATCAGTAAAGCTTTTCATGAGGCACATGAATTAGGCATGGCAACAGTATTATGGGCATATTTGAGAAACAATGCGTTTGTAAGAAACGGGAAAGATTATCACGTAAGTGCTGATTTAACAGGACAGGCAAATCACTTAGGGGTTACGATAGAAGCCGATATAGTTAAACAAAAATTGCCTCAAATAAACGGAGGTTATACAGCATTAAACGAAGAAGAAAAATACGGAAAATTCAGCAAAAAAATGTATACAGACTTAGTCTCAGATCATCCAATTGATTTGGCCCGATACCAAGTTGTTAACAATTATATGGGAAGAATTGGATTGATTAATTCCGGAGGACCTTCAGGAGAAAATGATTTAGCTAACGCTGTAAAAACCGCTGTTATCAATAAAAGAGCTGGAGGCATGGGACTTATAAGTGGACGAAAGGCGTTTCAAAAACCAATGAAAGAAGGAATAGAAATATTGAATGCCATACAAGATGTTTATCTCTGCAATGAAATCACAGTTGCTTAAAAAAAGATTGAATATAGGAGTTTAAGGGAAAGGGGATTGTTTATAAAACAAGAATAAAGGCGGGGAGTTTTATGTCGTTAACAATAAAGAGCTGTTATGCTATACGTGGTTTGTATGAAATGTATAAACTTCAGAGTAGAAACAAAGAAGAGAAAAACAGCAAAATCTCAATCTCGAAGATTGCGGAAAGTTCGGGTATTTCACAAGAATTTTTGGCAAAAATATTTGCCGAATTAAAAAAAACTAAAATAGTTGCTTCAGAAAAAGGCAAATTTGGAGGATTTTATTTTACAAAAGCACCTGAAGAAATCAATCTTTCAGAAATTGTAGAAGTCTTAGAAGTGCCGTTGAGCTCTTACGATTGTATTTCCGAAGGTGAATGTGAAAATCAAAATAATTGTCCCGTAGAGTTTGTCTGGAGAAGGGTACAAGATGCAATATTTAACGAGTTATCTAACATTACTTTAAAAGACGTGATAGAATACGGGAAAAAGAAGGAAGCTTTAGCGGCTAAAAGTCAATAGAACAATTATTAATACTTCATATTGATAATTTTGTTGTAAGCACCTAAGTATTCCGAAATTCTTTGAGTAGCGTTCACAGCATTATGTAGAATTTGTTCTTTTTCTAAATTATTCAAAATTCCGTCTATTAAGACTGTATCAAACACGTCACCCATACCGATTCCATATGGCGTTTTTTTGCCAGATAATGATACTATTTTTTCACCCCATTTAGCCCCTTTTTCCCCTAGCTTTACAACATCGCAATTAAACAGAAAATTTTCACACTCTTTTTCGTTACCAATAAAAAACACATTTTCACACCTTTTATTTATTAACTTTGGCCTAGGACCTATATCAAAAAAGGTTTTTTTGTAATTCTGAAAAATATCGCTGTTTATTAGGCGTTCATTAATTTCGGTAGTGATGAAGAGATACTCTGATTTTTTCTTTGGTATAATCAAGTCTAAATCATTTATTCTTCTATCTATTGCAATTGGCTTTTCATTCATTGTAATAAAAGTAGCGGTATTTTGATCGACCTTCTTTATCCATTCAACATTAACAGCATGAAAAGATAGGCGCTCCAATAAAAAATTTCCAACAAAATCTTTTCCCACATTACCAAACATCCTCACATTATGGCCTAATTGAGAAAGACCGATAGCCACATTTAATGCCGATCCTCCCGGAAGTTGTAAAATTTCAGAATTGTGATAACCATCATTTTTAACTATATAAATGTCTAAAAAGATTCCACCGATTACATCGATATTAGCCATTTTCACACCTTATTTGAATAAAATTTGAGGAACTTTTTTTATCGGATGTTTTATAATATAAGCATCCATTTCAAAGATTTCATCCATGACAGATTCATTTAATACCTCTGCTGGTGTACCTGAATATTTAACAGATCCATTCTTCATAACTATTATTTTATCCGAGAATAATGCCGCGTTGTTCACATCATGAAATACTGCTAGAACTGTTTTCTTTTCTTTGGTGACCATTTCCTTAACTAATTTCAAAAGATTTTGGGTGTAACCTGGGTCTAAATGTGAAGAGAATTCATCTAAAAGCAATATGGGAGTTTGTTGGGCGATTGCCCGAGCTATCATAACTTTTTGCTTTTCTCCTCCAGACATAGATGAAAAGGGCTTGTTCTTATAATTTGTTAGTCCAACAGCTTGAAGGGCTTCCTCTATAATCCTTCTGTCCTGTTCGGATTCAAAAAAGCTTATTCTCTTTGAGAAAGGTATTCTTGACGTTGAAACAATACTTTCCAAATCGTAATCGAAAGAAGTGTTGAATTCTTGGGGTACAACTGCTACCTTTTTTGATAGCTCTTTGTAAGAATAATTCTTTAATTCACTATGGTTTAGTATTATTTCTCCTTTGTAATTTCTCAGAATTCCTGAAAGAATCTTGATAAGAGTACTTTTACCCGCTCCATTTGGGCCAATTATAGAAATAATATCTCCTTTTATTATTTTTAAATCGTCGATTTTCAAAAAAAAGCCATTCCCATAAGTGAAACGGACGTTATTAAATGTTATCATATTTTCTCTTTTCTCCTCATTACAAAAATGAATATTGGAGCTCCTACTATTGAGGTCACCACACCGATAGGAAGTTCTGTGGGAGCAAATAATGTTCTGGAAACAAAATCCGCAGACATTAAAAACATTCCTCCAATGAAGAATGAGTACAAATTTGAAACAAACGAGTACGGTCCTTTAATCATTCGAACTATATGAGGGATTATAAGCCCCACAAAACCTATTATTCCTACCTGTGACACAGTAAAAGATACTGCAAAAACGTTTATTACAATCAAAAAAAGTTTCAATCGATCAGGATTTATCCCTGAGAATACAGCCATGTCATCCCCCATCGAAAGGACGTTCAGTTGTTTAGAAAATAATAAAACTAAAATAAATTGAATGATAAGTGTAAAAATAAATTTAAAATTGTCGCTCCAAATTAAATCTGCTGTACTTCCCATCAACCATGTGTTGACGTGAATTAAGTTTCCCCAGTACATCACGGTAAAAAGTGTAGTAAATGAATTAAACAAAAAGCTAATTATTACGCCACTTAGTATTAGAGATAAAACGGGAAGTTTTTTACCTTGTCGCGCCAATATTAAAACAATAAATGTTGCAAATATGCCAAAAAGAAAAGAAAAAGTTTCTAATCCAAGAAAAAGAGAAAGACCATAAATGCTGCTCAACGCTGTGTATAATACTGCACCAAAGCTTGCTCCTGACGAGATTCCTAAAACGTATGGATCTGCTAGGGGATTTTGTACTACCAATTGTAAAACATTCCCAGAAACTGCCAATATGCTGCCCACAAGAAAACTTCCAACCACTCTTGGAAGTCTAATGTTTAAAATTAAATTGTTGTAAATATCGTGACTATTTTTACCTATTAAAGAGGCGAAGATATCCTTAACGGGAACTTTCACACTCCCAAAAGATGTGAAAAGTAAAATTAAAATAAAACTGGAGGTTATGAGAAATAAAACAAGGGGGAGCTCCCCTTGTTTTTTGATGATTCTCATCTGTTTTCACCAAAATACTCATATAATTGTTCAAGGACATCGATCAATGATGGAGAAGCTTGAGAAATCTTGTTACCATCGACCATAACTATTTTCCCTTCTTTAACAGCTTTTACGTTTTTAAACTGTTCGGCATTCAAGATAGTATTTTTTGCACTCTCGTCGCCTTCGTAGTAGGAAGCAACGATTATGATATCGGGATTTTGAGCAACAACGAATTCAGGGCCAACCAGTAAAAACCCATTATTGCCCGTATAAGGAGCGGCTAAGTTTAATCCACCAGCGTAAGCAATTAATTCATTTATATATGAACCGTTTCCTGCCGTCCAAATTTCAGCTACATTATTTTGAACCATTAAATATAAAACCGTTGGTTTATTTTTCCAAGTGAAAGAACTTTTGGCTATATTTAAAACATTTTGTCTTAGTTTATTTGAAAGAGTTTGAGCTTTTTCTCTTTCGCCTAAGATACTGCCAATTAATACAATATCCCTATAGATATCATTAAAATTAACTGGATTAATTACAAAGGATTTGATATTGTATCTTTCCAATCTACTAATCTCAGGTTCTTGAAACCCTCCAGTTAAAAAAACAACATCCGGATTCAAAGAAACTGTTTTCTCCAAATTCAAAGGCACTAAATTACCAATTTTTTCAGCATCTATATGGGTATCCCAATCTGTTACGCCTACTACTTTTTCCTCTAAGCCTAAATATTTGATATAATCAGATACAGCGGGTGCGGCGGAAATAACCCTGTTAACCTCTCCCTCAAAAGAGACTAATCTTCCAAGATCATCCACCAATAAATACTCAGCACTCAAAACAACCGACAACAAAATCGTAAAAAATGTAAATAACACCTTCCTCATACCAAATGGCCTCCTTATATAAATTAGCGCCATTTAAACATTTTTTCTATCTCTTTGGCGCGAAGAGATAGAAAAACCTGCATTATTTAGGTCTCCCGACTTTCGGATCACTCTACTCCTTACGCCTTCCCGGATCTTTCCAGTGGCTTTTGTAAGTTTCGTCCCCGATTACGGTGGCGCGACCGTAACGGATTTTCACCGTTTTCCCTTGAAATAATGCAGTCAATATTAACTTCATTACTTGCCGTGAGGCTGTTTCCTTACTTGCCGTGAGGCTGGTTCTTTTTCAATTATACCATTTCGATATTCTTTTTTCAATTTTTTCTTTGACATAATTTAAATTTATGATAAAATAACTATATATAGCCTGTCCACAAAGGAGGAGCCAAGACATGGAAGTGTTGAAAGTCAGTCATTCATCTGCACCTAACAAAGTTGCGGGAGCTATAGCAGGGGTTCTATCAAAAACAGACGAGGTTGAGCTACAAGCTATTGGGGCTGGAGCAGTTAATCAAGCAGTGAAGGCTATTGCAATTGCGAGGAGATTTATCGAGGCTAAGGGAAAGGAGATATACGTTATCCCTGGTTTTGTGGAGGTTGAAGTAGGTTCGGAAAAAAGAACAGGTATTAAATTTAAAGTAGTGGCAAAGGTTTCTGAAGATATTTCCCCCGAAGAGTATTCTCAACAGTAAAAATGAATGAAAATGAGAAAGTAATAGAGGAGATCATTGAAGCGTGTTCACAAAACACGCACCTTTTTGATATCATAAAAGATATTACAAAATTAGATAATGATGAAAGATACAAATTGAGAAGAAAGGCGTCTCAAGTACTTAATAAGAACAATGGAATAGACAAAGAGGCTATAAAATTTTACTATGTAGTTACCGAACAAGGTGTTGCAGAAGAGATTTTAAGGAGGATTCATTCTGATGAAACCAAAACCTAAAACCGTTGGTGGACAAGCGGTTATTGAAGGCGTAATGATGAAAGGAATAAATACCGTAGTCGCAGTGAAAAGAAAAGACGGAAGTATAGCGGTTAAAAGGTTAAAGGATAACTCTTGGGGGATTTGGGAAAAAATACCTATTATTAGAGGTTTTTTTGTATTACTACATGCAATGATAATTGGTATGAACGCATTATCTTATTCGGCTAAAGTATCCGGAGAAGAAGAGGAAGAATTAACTACAAAAGATATGGTTATTGCCATATTACTTGCTGTGGCAGTTGCAACCTTGGGGTTCGGTGTTTTACCTGTGTTTATAACTAAACCCTTCAACATTGAATCTGAATTTTGGTTTGCTTTCACTGAAGGTTTTATAAGAGCGTTTTTGGTTGTGGCCTATATCTGGGGCATTTCTTTTATGAAAGATATAAAAAGGGTTTTTCAATACCATGGAGCCGAACACAAAAGTGTATTTACCTACGAAAACAACGAGCCTTTAGAGGTCAAATACGCCAAAAAATACCCAACCTTGCATCCTAGATGTGGTACTAGTTTCTTGATAATTACGGTTTTTGCTTCGATTATTGTTTTTGCTATAACGGGTGGATTGGGCTTCAATTCAACTTTGCAGAAAGTAATTTCTAGAATAGTACTTCTTCCACTAGTTGCAGGTTTAGCTTACGAATTTCAAAGGTTTACTGCAAAAATCATTGACACAAAAATAGGAAAAATTCTTGCCTATCCAGGATTGTTGCTTCAAAAAATTACTACCAAGGAACCTGAAAAAGAACAATTGGAAATTGGACTAATATCTTTAGAATATGCACTCAAAGAAAATTTTGATGGTGAAGTAATTTTAGATAACCATGGAAACCTACTTGAAAATCAAGGTACAGAAAGCAAAATCTTTGCACCAGACGTAACTTCCCTCAAAACCGATTCTTGACGTCCTAAAGAGTCAATCGATTGGCTTTTAAAATGTTTATTCAAACTTGATAATTTATTATATTATATTATATTTCTTGAATTAGGGATGAACTTCATTTTGATTCTCCTAAGAGTATTTTTCTTGTTCTCCACACTATACTATTTCTGTAATTGTCCTTTGTTCTAATAAGGGATTACTTCGTTTTTATGATGTGATACGCTTACAAAGTTTATTAATAAATTATGAAGTGTATGTTATGTTCCCACGCTAGCAATCAACTACCTATCTCCTAGTCACACGAGAGGTTTGTGATAAACAAGCCATAGTTGATTAACCTAAGCCACCAGCAAAAGCTGAAAGGATGCTCCAGACCTAGGGTAAAAACTCCCTTCCTTTGAGGGTGCGGAGCGAAACTAAGAAGGAAAGCCCTTTTTCCTTATGGGTGAGTAGCAGAATGAAGGGGTAAAGATTTCCTTCCTTATGGGTGGGGAGCGTTTGCCGCAGTGTGCAAAAAATGTTTTTAAATGATTTTGACCTTGATTTGGGGTTTTTAAGGGGAACCCCCTTAACGTTCGGCGCTAATAAAATAAAGAGTTTGCCTTTAAAAAGGTTACAGGGCGCAGCAAAAACTAAATGTAATGAGGAGGATTCACATGGATGAAAATACTAACAATTTAGTATCAAAGAAACAAAGTAGAGATAATATTCAAGCCATTGAAATTAATATGGCTAAATTAAACGAAATGACTAGAAAAGAGTTATACGAATTAGCCCGCAAACTCGAAATATCCAATTATTCTAAGATGACAAAAAACGAATTGAAGTTTGCTATTTTAAGAAAACAAACTGAATCGATCGGATACTTTTTTTATGAAGGGATTTTGGAAGTACTTCCGGATGGTTACGGTTTCTTGAGAAGCGTAGACAACTCATTGTTGCCGGGAACTGATGATATATACGTTTCTCAATCTCAGATTAGAAAATTCAACCTTTTCACAGGAGACATAATAGCAGGTCAAATAAGGCCTCCAAAAGAAGGCGAAAGATTTTTTGCTTTATTAAGAATAGAAGCGGTTAATTCTTTACCTCCCGAAAACGCTCGGGATAGAGTGTCTTTTGAAAATTTGACTCCTGAGTATCCAAAAACCAGAATGGTTTTGGAACATAAGAACGCACCATACAGCTCAAGAATAATTGATCTTTTCTCTCCTATAGGTTTTGGGCAAAGAGGTTTAATCGTTGCCCCTCCAAAAGCTGGTAAAACTACGCTGCTAAAAGATATTGCTAACTCTATTGCCGAAAATTATCCCGATACTAGAAGGTACATACTTTTAATAGACGAACGGCCTGAAGAAGTGACGGATATTCGTGACACGGTAGATGCTAACGTTATAGCAGCCCCGTTTGATATGGACCCAGAAAATCAAATAAGAATCGCAGAAATGGCTTTAGACCACTTTAAGAGGCTAGTTGAGTTTGGTCACGATGTGGTTGTCTTAGTTGATAGTTTGACAAGGGTTGCACGTGAATATAATCTTTATGTACCATCCAGTGGAAAATTGCTGAGTGGTGGTCTTGATCCTGCCGCTGTAATTTTCCCAAAGAAATTCTTTGGCGCTGCAAGAAAGATTAGAGAAGGTGGTAGTTTGACCATCTTAGCCACGGCATTAATAGAAACTGGATCGAAGATGGATGAAGTGATATTTGAAGAATTTAAAGGTACAGGAAATATGGAGCTGGTGTTATCAAGAGAAATCTCTAATGAGAGAATATTTCCTGCTATAAACTTAAAATTATCAGGTACAAGAAAAGAAGAATTGTTGTATAATCCTGATGAGATGAAGAATACAATTATTCTAAGAAAGTTCATCAACGATATGTCCCCAAAAGAGGCTTTAGAATTTATCCTGAGTTTATTAAGGAAACATAAAACTAATGATGAGATAATGGAAGCGATAGAAAATCAAAAAGCTTTATGAACTGTGATATAATTTGTTTATGAAAATATATCATAGATATTACTTACCAAACACGTATAACTATAAAAATTTATATCTAATTCACGGTCTTGGAGAATATTCCGGAAGATATGTGAATTTTATTCAGCAATTAAATAAGATAGGGATTGCTGTTTTTACCTTCGATCTTCCGGGGCATGGTTATACTACTGGGAAAAAAGGCGATATAGAGAATTTTTACGAGATTTATTCTTTTTTAGAAAATTATGTTCAAGAAGAATATCTGCTATTTGGGCACTCTCTTGGGGGGTTAGTCGCTTCAAGATTCGTTGAAATAACGGAGAAAAAACCCGAAAAACTTATTCTCTCTTCTCCTGCCTTGGGGGATATTAGACAACTAAGTTGGCTTTTAAACCTTTTCTCGATATTTCCAACACTTACTTTTTCAAATGGAATTAATCCTTATGACCTATCCACGGATAAAAAAGCATGTGAATTATATAAAAAAGATCCGCTGGTACATGATAAAATAACCGTCCGAACTGCTCGTCAAATGTTCGACGAAGCTGAAATTGCGTTAAAAGAAATCGAAAAGGTTGATATCCCAACATTGTTGCTTTTTGGAGAGGAAGATAAAATAGTCAACATCGAAGAGTATAAGAAGATAAAGAATTCAAACATCGAAAAAGTTCCTTTTTCCAAAGGGAAGCATGAGTTATTTGAATGCGTTTACAATAAAAATAAATTTTATGATAAGATTTTCGAATTTTTAAAATAAAGATAAACCCGAGCTGTGGGATGGGGAACGGGGCAAAGGGGCCAAGACCCTTTAATCCTAATGGGCGGGCTGCGGGGCGAAGGAGCGCTAACATGAGTTTTAGAGTATATAAAATAGAGAAATTAGGAGGTAAAAAGGTTAATGAACGAGAATACAAAATACGATGAAACTAAAGTATTAAAAATATTAAAAGACACTGGGGCCTTTTTAAAAGGGCACTTTTTATTATCTTCTGGATTACATTCAGATACATATATTCAATGTGCAAAAGTTCTTAAATATCCAGAGTATTCAGAACTTTTAGGCAAATTAATTGCTGATAAAGTAAAGCCAAAAATAGACTACGTTGTATCTCCTGCATTAGGTGGAATTATCATAGGATACGAAGTCGCAAGAGCTTTAAACGTTCCCTTTTTATTTGCTGAGAGAGATGAAAAAGGAAACATGAGTTTACGTAGAGGTCAAACTATAAATGATAAAAGCAAAATACTAATAGTAGAAGATGTAATAACCACAGGCAAATCGACGTTGGAAGTTGCAAAATTGATTGAAAGTAACGGAGGAGATGTGATTTCATTCGCCTGCATAGTCAACAGATCTTCTAAAAAGTTTTTAGAAAACAGAGAAATCATGTCGCTTGTTACTATAAAAGCTGCTACCTACTCCCCAGAAAACTGCCCTTTATGTATCCAAGGTTTAGAATTAATAAAACCAGGTAGTAGAAAACAATAGAAACAAAAAAACTAAAAATTCAAGCTTTTAAGTTTCTTTTAAGAAGTTGGTTTATAATTTAAGTGAATAAAATAATTGGAGGTGCTATTATGAAAAAATCTATCGTTTTGATTTTAACTGTATTTTTGCTTTCCATATCTTCATTTGCAATTGTGAATGAAGGATACGAAAGTCCAGTAGTTAACGTAGTTGAAGAGGCTGCTCCAGCCGTTGTAAATATTGAATCTACTCGTTCATCTCCAGTTCCCGTGGACCCATACATTCAAGAATTTTTTGAAAGATTTTTTGGCCAAGAAATGCCAGAGTATCAAACAAAAGGAGTGGGGTCTGGCTTTATTTTCGATAAAAGAGGCTACATATTGACAAACTATCATGTGATAGAAAGTGCAGAACAGATATCTGTTTCTTTGCCGAATGGAAAGAACTATGACGCCGAGTTGGTAGGTGGAGATGAAGATCTCGATTTAGCAATAATTAAGATAAACGCTGATGAAGATTTACCAACGCTGCCTTTAGGTGATTCAGACAAAATTAAGATTGGCGAAGACGCGATAGCTATAGGTAATCCATTGGGTTTACAAAACACCGTTACATCAGGGGTTATAAGTGCAACCAATAGAAGTATTCCAAAACCGGATGGAAATGGGAACTATGTTGATTTGATACAGACGGATGCAACTATTAATCCCGGTAATAGCGGAGGACCTCTACTGAATATACATGGGGAAGTCATTGGAATTAACACTGCAATCGCAGTAGATCCTCAATTAGGAAGCGTGAACATAGGCTTTGCCATTCCTGTTAACATAGCGAAAAGATTTGCTGATTCTGTTATGGAAACCGGTTCTTTTCAAAGAGCTTATTTGGGTGTATACATCAGTAATATAACCGAAGAATTGAAAAAATCTTTGGGGTTAAAAGTAGACAAAGGAGCCTATGTCCAAGATTTAGTACCAGGTGGAGCCGCTGAGAAAGCCGGTATAAAAGTAAATGATGTAATAGTGGAAGTCAATGGCAAAAAAATAGAAAATGTGGACGATTTAACTTCTTTAATATCCACTTATCCAGCTGGGACTACTGTAGAAGTAGTTGTCGATAGGTTTGGAGAAAGGATTACTTTCAATGTAACTTTGGGAAGTCAAACACCTGAAGCTGTAGAAGCCTATTTTGGAATCGTAGTTAGAGATATAACTTCAGAGGATAGACAAAAATACAATATAAGAAGTAGTATTCAAGGAGTTATTGTTGAAGAAATACAAGACGATACATACGCTCTTGGGCTAAGAGCAGGTGATGTTATTACAGAGATAGCGGTTAATGGGGTTTATTACGACATACAGAATACTGATGACTGGGAAAAAATAGCTTCCTCAGTTGAAAAGAACAGTTACGTTGCCTTGATAGTTTATAGAAATAATGTGAGGTACGTTGTTCAATTCTTCTATAGATAAACCAGAATAATCATTTAAAAAACGGGGTTTTTTTACACTAACCCCGTTTTTTTAGAGCTATTTCACTCGTTATCAATACTTTGTATAAGTTGGCTAAATTCTGTGATGCATGTTTCAATTGCTTCTTTATTGGATCCTTCGGTCATTATCCTTATCTTGGGCTCAGTTCCGGAAGGTCTGACTACAATCCTAAATCCTTCAACACTTTGATATTTTTTTGTTAAATTTTCAATTCTGATGTCCTTCATGATTTTTACTTTATCTTTTACTGTAACGTTTTCCAAGTGTTGGGGATATTTAGAAATTTCTTGGAGAAGATCATCAAGCGATTTAGAAAAATATTTCAACGTTTCCAAAGTCTCTAGAGCCGTAATTATTCCATCACCGGTTGTAGATCTATCAAGGAATATAATGTGTCCTGATTGTTCACCACCAATTGTTGCCTTATCTTCTAACATTTTTTCCAAAACGTATTTGTCTCCTACGTCTGTACGTAAAAGATGTATTTCATTTTTCTTTAAATACTCTTCCAAACCTAAATTACTCATAATGGTTGCAACAACGATCTTGTTTTTTAATCTTTCTTGAGCTTTCAATTTCAGAGCATTGATAGCCATCAAAACATCACCATCTACGAGATTACCGTAGCGATCTATAAAAAGACATCTGTCCGCATCCCCATCGAACAAGATTCCAAGATCATACTTTTCTTCCTTAACGATTTTAGACAAAGTTTGAGGTGAAGTAGAACCACAGTTTTCGTTGATATTGAAACCATCAGGGGCATTTTGGTATACTGTATAGTTCAAACCAAGTTCACCAAAAATGTCATCTATTATTGCTCCAGCAGCACCGTTTCCCACATCAACAGCAATTTTTAAATCATTACCTTGTATATTTTCTTTGTACAAAGAAACCACATAATCAACATATTCTTTTTTTGAGGAATCATCTATGTATTTACCAATACCTCTATAATCACTGTATTTAAGTAAACCTTTCAAAATTATTTCTTCTAACTTTTCTTCTGTTTCATCTGAAATTTTAAATCCTTCACAAAAAACTTTTAATCCATTGTACATTGGAGGGTTGTGAGATGCAGAAATGACAACGCCAATAGACTTTTCTTTCTTGGTTATAAACGCTAATCCCGGTGTGGTCAGAACTCCGCATGATTCTACATTCATTCCACCGGCCAACGCTCCTGAAACTAAAGCCATTTCTAATGCTTTTCCTGAATTTCGTGTGTCTCTTGCAATATACAATTTTTTATACTCTGAACCAAAAAAATTAGCAAGTGCGTTTCCAAGTTTCATAGCTAAATCAACGGTCAACTTTTCATTAACGACCTCTCTAATGCCATCCGTTCCAAACAAAACTTTCATCTACATCATCCTTTTACGCTTCCGGCGGTTAAACCTTGAACTATCCTGTTTTGGAACACTAAAACCAAAATAACCAAAGGCATTGTAACTATTACTGACGCCGCCATTAGTTGCCCCCAAGGCACTTCGTAGAAGGTTTTACCAGTAAACATAGCGATTGCCACAGGAACTGTGTATTTTGCAGGGGTCTGCATGAAAGTTAAAGCAAATAAGAATTCATTCCATGCTTGAATAAAAGCTAACAAACCAGTCGTGACCAAACCTGGAGCGGAAAGAGGTAAAACGATTCTCCACAAAGTTTCAAATTTAGAACATCCGTCGATATAAGCAGATTCTTCTATCTCTTTAGGGAGCTCTCTAAAGAAATTTTGTAATATCCATGTTGTTAAAGGCAAATTCAGCGCAATATATGGTATTATCAAACCAGGATAAGTGTTTATCAATCCTAAATTTCTGAGCAACTGAAAAAGCCCACCCAAAATAGAAACTTGAGGGAACATACTTACCGCAAGTATTAGTAGCATCAAAGGCCCTTTTCCGGGAATCTTTAAACGAGCTATTGCGTAAGCTGCAAAAGAACCAACGATTATTGAGAAAATAGTCGTAGCTCCGGCCACTATAATAGAGTTTAATATATTTAATCCGAAAGGTCTCTCTGTGAAAACTTTTATATAGTTTTCAAAGGTAAAACCTTGAGGCCAAAGGGTAATGTTTTTTGTAAAAAGGTATTGATCCGCGGTGAAAGAGCTTTTGATGGCCCAATAGAAAGGGAAAATGTAAAAAATAACCATCAATATAACTAAAATATATAAAATTGTACGTTGAGTATTTCTTTTTGCTCGCATTCCCCATCTCATATTTTTACCCTCCTCAATCTAATTTAATGTTCAACGAGCGCATGTAGATAATTGTAAATAATCCTATAATTAAAAATATTACGACCGATAATGCAGAGCCATAGCCAAACAAACCTCTTGGAGAGAAGATATTATCCATCAAAAGTGACCTATTGTAAACTGCCAGAGTTTCAGTTCCCACTGCACCTTGTGTCATGATGTAAACAATATCGAAAACCCTCAAAGCGTCCAAAGTTCTGAATATTAACGTTACACCAATGGTAGGCCTTAACACAGGTAAAGTGATAGAAGTGAATTGTTTCCATATACTAGCGCCATCTATTCTAGCTGCTTCGTATAACTCATTGGGTATGATTTGAAGTCCTGCAAGGAGTAAAAGAGCAACAAAAGGAGTAGTTTTCCAGACATCTACGGCTATAATGGCAGACATAGCCATGCCTGGAGTCCCAAGAATAGGGGTACCTTCCTCAAGTATTCCTAGATTATATAGCATTAAACTTATTACACCATATTGGTCATTATACATCCATTTCCACATTTGAGAAGAAACCGCTGTAGGTATTGCCCATGGAATCAAAACAGCTGCTCTTACCAAACCTCTCAATTTAAAGTCTGCGTTCAATATTAAAGCGGTTCCTAATCCTAAAAGGAATTCTATTAGTACAGAAAAAAAAGTAAAATATACTGTATTCCATAAAGAACGCAAAAATCTAGGGTCTTGAAACAAATTGACATAATTTTGAAATCCTAAAAACTCTCTTTCAAATCCTGGTCTGAGAGACCATCTGAAGAAACTATCATAAAGAGTTTGCCCCAGAGGATAGAAGGCGGTAATACCGATAGCAATTAAGGTTGGGATAATAAGCCAAAACGCAAGCCAGATATCGGATCTTTTATACGTACCTTTTACTTTCATTAACGCACCCCCTAATTATAATCTATTATATTATACACAAAGGCGGTAGACGGAGAAACTCCGTATACCGCCCACCTGTGGAAAATTATATCAAATTAATCGTTTTTATTCAACTAAAGATTTGAGATTTTCTGCTAAGTTGTCTAAGGCGTCTTCAGGTTCAGCTTGTTGGGTTAGAACTTCGTGAACAGCAACTTGTATCTCATATGAAATTTCAGAATATATTGGAGAAATAGGTCTTGGTTCAGCATTCAAGAAAACATCTAAAATATCAGCATAGAAAGGATTTGCTTCAATAGTTCTTGGATCGTTGTAAGCTTCGATCATAGTGGGTGTTTGACCGGCATTAACGGCTTTGTAAACTTGTTGTTCTTTACTAACTAAGAATTTGATCAATTTTTTAGAAGCTTCTACCTCAGCAGCAGAAGAATTTGCATTTATACCAAGATTCCATCCACCCAATGTTGCAGAATTTCTTCCATCTGGTGCTGGTCCCTTTGGTAGAACTGTTATGTCAGCTTTTCCGGCAACTGGTGACTCGGGGGCGTTAACTAAGGGCCATGCATATGGCCAGTTTCTCATAAACACGGCATCACCATTTTGGAAAACTCTTCTTGCTTCTTCTTCCATGTAGGTAGTTACTCCCGCTGGACTTACGCCCTCTTCTATCAATTTGTCCATGAAGGTTATTGCTGCAACATTGTTATCGTAATATTCTGGATCATCAACGACAACTTCTCCATCTTTCATAATCTCTCCACCGAAACTATGGACGAATTCCATAACGTCACAGGTTAAACCTTCATACCTGGCTCCTTGCCAAACGAAACCTTCGATTCCTTCTTTCTCGGAGATATCTTTTGCAGCTGTGTACAGTTCATCCCATGTTTTTGGCACATCGTAACCGTACTTTTCCAACAAATCTTTTCGGTAATAAAGAATACCAGCATCAGTAAACCATGGAACTGCTACTAATCTTCCGTCTACGGTGTTTGACGCAACGGTTCCAGGGAAAAATCCGTCAAGCCCAAAATAGTCGTAATCATCCGTTAAATCTACTAGGAATGGGGCAAATTCTGCTGGCCAAATAACGTCAAGCTGCAATACATCTGGATCAGGGGTACCTGAAGCTAAGTAAGTAACGTAAAGATCGTGTCTATCCGTGGAGCTGTTTGGCATTGGAAGAATATTTACAGTAATATCTGGGTTCTCTTCCATAAACATCTCAACTTGTTCAGTCAGAGCTTCTAATTCCCTTCCTACTGCGCCGGCTGTCATCGTGATGGTAATAGAAAAAACACTCAACACCATCGTCAATATAGCAAATAAAACAACTACTTTTTTCATACTACTGCCACCTCCTGATATGATATAATATACTGTCTTTAGAAACTC